>JBFIZG010000178.1:0-7063 GCA_041604955.1 Gemmatimonadales bacterium
CCGGGCGAGTTCTTCGGGGTTTTGCATCGAGGCTTTGGCCTTGTACCGGAGATGCATGCCGATCAACACGAACGTCCCCATACCGAATAGGGCGATGAGAGGAGCAAGGGCATCGATTATTTGAGGTGGCATTGAGTTCTCCGGGGATCATCTATTGAAGACTACGCCCTGAGCGCAGCTCGAGCTAGGCAGGTGTCAGGACGCTGAATCCAATGTTGGGGCGACGCGTCCGTCGCCCGTGGTGGTTGGCCTGGATTCGCTGTTCGCCGTTCGATGTTTTTTTCAGTTTCCTCGTCGGTTGCTTCGCTCAAACCGACGTCGCAAATCCTCGAGCACGGGCGCAACGCGCTGATACCAGCGCGAGCTGGATGCGACTCTCCGCGCCTCGTCCCAGAACCGGGAACAGCTGCGTTCGGGCGCGGTGCCACGCAGGAAGACCTCGGGTTCCCCTCGGCAGCCCCACCCCGCACGGAGGCCCGTGTCGCGATCGATCTCGACCACTTCCACGCCGTACGGCATGGAGAAATCCTCGTCTCCACCGTCGGTCCCAAGCGAGCCTACGAGGAAGCGCGCAAAGATGGGGAGTGCCGCTCGGGAGCCCGGGAGACCAACGGTCCGGCCGTTGTCGAACCCCACCCACACACCGACCGCGAGCGTTGGTGTATAACCAATGAACCACGCGTCCCGGAAGTCGTTGGTCGTTCCGGATTTTGCCGCCACCGCGCCTCGGAAGCCTCGGCTCCGCAGGGCGCGTCCCGTTCCACGCTCGACCGCGCCGCGAAGCGCTGACGTCAGGAGATAGGCTTCAGCCGGGTCGAATGCCTGTTCGCTTTCTAACTCGAGCGGGCTCAGCACCGCGCCGGACTTGGCCAGCACGCCCAACGTCGCGTTGAGCTCGGACCGCTGTCCCTCGGCGGCGAGGACGCCGAAGGCGCGAGTCATCTCGAGCGGTGTCACCTCTGATGAACCCAGCGCGAGGCTGAACACCGGGTTGAGTCTGCTCTCGATGCCCAGCTTCCGCGCCGTTTCGACGATTCGTTTGGGACCGACCGTCATTCCCAGTCGCGCAAAGGGGACGTTCAGTGACCGCTCGAGCGCCTCTCGCAACGTGATCGACCCGCGGAACCGGTTGTCGTAGTTCGCGGGTGTCCACAGCCCGGCCGGTGTTTCGACCGACAGCGGTTCGTCATCGAGCATGGTTGCGAGGGTGATCTCACCGGCAGGTTGCGTAAGCGCCGCCAGAGCTACGATCGGCTTGAACGAGCTTCCAGGTTGTCGTCGGGCGTTCACTGCGCGGTTGAACTGGGACTGCCCGTAATCCCGGCCTCCCACCATCGCCAGGATTTCCCCGGTACGTGGGTTGAGGGCAACGAGTGCGGCTTGTAACGGGCCTTCGGTACGCTTGACCGGCGGATAGTCCCGTTCCAGCCGCGCGAGCCCCTCTCGCACCGCGTCCTCCGCTGCGCGCTGCATATCCATGTCGAGGGTGGTGAAGACGGAAACTCCGTCGCGGAGGAAGTCGTCACCGTGGTCGTTCTGAAGCGTCGCCGAAACGTAATCGACGAAGTACCGCCCGTTTCGCGCCCGCCCCGGATTACGGCGAACGCCGAGCGGCAGGGCGCGCGCACGCTTTCCCGCCTCCGGCGAAATCAGGTCACGAGATTCCATGAGCGCGAGAACCAGGTTGCGGCGCCCGGTGGCTGCGTCCGGATTGCGTAGCGGAGAGTACATGCTCGGACCACGCACGATGCCGGCAAGGAGTGCCGCTTCGTGTAACGCGAGCTGACTGACATCCTTGTTGAAGAAATATTGCGAGGCACGTCCGACTCCGTGAATCGCGAGAGCGCCGTCCTGTCCCAAGTACACCTGGTTGAGATAGGCCTCGAGAATCTCGTTCTTGGTATGACGGCGCTCGACAACGAGAGCAATGGCGAGTTCTCGGAGCTTTCTGATAGGTGAGCGCGTGGACGAGAGAAACAGGTTCTTGACGAGCTGCTGCGTCAACGTGCTGGCGCCCTGTTCGATCCGTCGCGCCCGCGCGTTAGCGATGGCCGCTCCGGCGATGCGCCGCGCGTCGAGTCCGTGATGCTCGAAAAAATGTTGGTCTTCGATGGTGAGGACCGCGTCCACCAGGTGTTTGGGGACGGCATCGAGCCGGACAGGGACGCGATCTTCGTTCGTGCTGTTGAGGCTCCGAATCAGTTCGGGTTCGAGCGCGAGATGGGGTAACGTGTTCCCGTCGGCGTCTTCCACGCCCCACACGTGACCCCTCCACCCGAGTCGCACCACTGCAACCCCACCCGGATCGACCTGGTCGTAATGACGGAACGCACGTCGGCCGATCACCCACCGGCGGGACCCGAAATAGTACTCACCGATAGCGACGTTGGATCGCCTCGCCTGCCTGTACCCGAGACGGGTGAGCGTGCGCTCGACCCTCGATCGATCGACCGACATTCCAGACTGAAACACGAGGGGGCGGGCGTAGAACCGGGTCGGTGCGGCAAAGATGTCGTCGCTCAGACGTCCCCGCACGAGGGCCTCGGTCGACATCGCGAGAAAGGCCATCAGACCGAGCGATCCGAGCAGCAGCAGGAAGTTCTTACCGTGGACGCGGTTACGCTTCCGGCGCACGGGGCGCAATCTTCGTCGAGCTTTGCCGAGCATCAAATGAGAGCTACCTGTCGGTTCGGGTTCCCCTCCCCACAAAGCAAGGATGTGCGGGACCGGTCAAGTGTTGCAAAACGAACGTAGGGATACCTGGTACTACGCGATCCTCGCGAGAACGATTCATGATAGACGGATAGACGCGAAGACGGTCAATTCAATCTGAAATCACTGATCAGCAATCGCCGATCTGCAATGGCGCATTGCAACAGCGCCTCATTGCAGTCCTAGCTTCTCGGCCAGGCCGATCCGCTGCAGCTTCCCCGTGGGACCCTTGGGAATCTCATCGAGGATCACGATTTTCCGTGGGACCTTGAAATCTGTGAGATGCTGAGCCGCAAAATCGCGCAGGTCTCGGTCGGTGACATCGGCGTCCGCCGCCAGCACGACCGCGGCGGCGACCTCCTCGCCGAGTTTGTCGTGCGGCATGCCGAATGCGACGGCTTGTTGCACCGCAGGGTGTCGTAGCAGTACTTCATCGATCTCGAGCGGCGAAACCTTTTCCCCACCGCGATTGATGATTTCCTTGAGACGCCCGGTCAAGAACAAGTAGCCGTCTCCGTCGAGGTGGCCCTGATCGCCGGTCCGGAACCAACCATTTGTGAATCCCGCGGCCGTGGCCTCGGGGTTGTTTTCGTAAGAACGAATTACCGTCGCTCCTTTGATCACGACTTCCCCCGTCTCGTCCGCCCCCAAAAGACGCCCCTCTTCGTCCATGATCCCGATCTCGATTCCGGTGGCTTTGCCGACGGACCGGATCTTCGCGTTCGCCGGAGGTAACGGATTGCTTGCCATCTGATGTGAAGCCTCGGTCATCCCGTACGCCTCGATCATCGGAGCCCGGAAGACGCGTTCGATCTCCTCCAGCACCGGAGCGGGCAGTGACGCAGAAGACGACCTGACGAAACGCAGCGAGGCTCTCGCAACAGCAGCGTGATTGCGTTTGGCGCGCGCCAGGATGGCCTGGTGCATGGTGGGCACGGCGGTATACCACGTGGGACGGAACGCATCCAGCCATTCGAAAAACTTGAACGCGTCGAACCCCGGCGTGCAGATGACCGTACTCCCCGCGCTGAGCGGTGCGAGCAGTCCCGCAACGAGCCCGTGAATGTGGAACAGTGGCATGACGTGCAGACAGCGATCTGACTCGGTGAGGGCGAGCGACCGCACGATGTTCGCCGCTGACGTGGTGAGGTTCCGGTGCGTGAGCGGTACGATCTTGGGACGCGACGTCGTTCCGGACGTGTGAAGCACCAGGGCCACGTCGTCGGCCGCCGAGAAGTGCGGCAACCCCGAGTCTTCGACGAGGTTGGCATGTTGGAGCGAAAGCGAGTCCGGCGTTCCAATAAGTGTAAGCCGCAGCACCTCGGGCGGCGCCGCCGCGGCGGCCGCGTGTCCGTCGTCCGGTAACGTGAGCAGCGCCTTCGCGCCCAGGTCGTTCAGGTAGAAGCGAAACTCGTCCTCACGGTATTTCGGATTGAGGGGCGCGGCCGTCGCACAACTCGCGACAGACAGGAACGCGACCGCCATTTCGGGCCCGTTCGGAAGCACCATGGCGACCCGGTCGGTCGGCGCGACGCCCAGTGCGCGAAGTTGTCCGGCAATTCGGTCCACTGACGCTCGGAGGCTCGCATAGCTCACGGCCCCGCAGCCAGGAGCCATGATGGCGACGTCATCGGCTGCGCCCCGATCGAGCAATTTGCGGAACGTGTCCATTGACTGGCGTTCGGCGTATCTTGGAAAGAGACATCGCGAAGTTTGCAGGTCGGCTCGTCATATGCAAGTTGCAGCCGTTCCGGATCGGCGCCCCTGTACTTTGCACCCGGTACTCTGCACTTTTTTCGATCTCTCGGTCTGGAATAGGACGCCTTTGTCGAAATGAGGATCTGCATCGTAGGCGCCGGCGCGATCGGCGGTTTCGTGGGCGCCAAGTTGGCTCGTGCGGGTGAAGACGTGACGCTCATTGCGCGCGGTGAGCACCTCGACGCGATACGGACGGCGGGGTTGAAGCTCGTCACGTCCGACGGTGATGAGGAGACGGCGACCAACGTGCGGGCGACCGACAAGCTCGAAGAGGCGGGTCGTCACGATCTGGTGATCCTGGCGCTAAAGGCGCATCAAATTGCGGACGTCGCCCAACAGTTACCGGGACTGTACGATGAAGCCACGCCGGTGATCACAATGCAGAACGGGATCCCGTGGTGGTACTTCCAACGACACGGTGGCCCGCTCGACGGGTCGCGATTGCGCACGCTCGATCCGGAGGGCGTCATCGAGCGATACGTTCCCGCCGACCGGATCATTGGCTGCATTGCCTACCCGGCGACGGAGAAGACGGCACCAGGCGTCATCCATCACGTCGAGGGGAATCGGTTTCCATTTGGTGAGCTGGATGGGACCAAGAGCGAACGGGCCGCGGCGATTGCGGCGGTGTTTACCAACGCGGGGTTCAAGTCCCGCGTGGTTGCGGACATCCGATCTCAGATCTGGCTCAAGGCGTGGGGCAATCTGTCATTCAACCCCATCAGCGCGCTCACGGGCGCGACGCTCGCAGAAATCTGTCGGTTCCCCGAAACGCGAGCGCTCGCAGCCGCTATGATGCAAGAAGCGCGGGCCATCGCGGAGAAGCTGGGCGTCACGTTCCGCCACACCATCGAACAGCGGATCGCCGGAGCGGAAAAGGTCGGTGATCACAAGACCTCCATGCTCCAGGATCTGGAATCCGGCCGGCCGCTCGAATTGAGCGGACTCGTCGAGGCCATCATCGAACTCGGCCGGCTGACGGAGACCCCGACGCCGTCAATCGACGCCGTGTTTGCGTTGGTGAAGTTGAGAAGTTCAGGTGACAGGTGACAGGTGACAGGTGACAGGTGACAGGTGTCAGGTGACAGGTGTCAGGGGTCAGGGGTTTAAGGGTTAGGAATCAGGAGCTAGGGTTAGATTTTGGGGTTTGACATCGAATTCTTGCTCTTCGATCTTCGATGTTGAATGTCGCTAAACGTTGAAAGTTCCGAGGGCTCCCGGCTCCCGGCTCCCATTCGCTGTTGGATGTTCGATGTTCTTACGCTCCGAACAGCGGAATCTTGAACACCCGCGCAAAAATCAGGATCGTACTCAATCCCCAGAACACGATGAGGCTTCCCCAACCGAACCAGATCGCAAATGTCGACGGATAAAAGGGCCGTTGTCCCTTGGGGATGATGGTGAGGCAGTAGTACAAGTTGAGTAGGAAGATGATTGGCGCAACGAAGAACGCCAGCGCGGAGGCGACGAGCACAAGGAACACGGGCTGCGGGAGACCGGCGATGATGGCCACTGCCGCGACCAGTGAATAGAGCATCGTCAAACGATAGATGTTGTACTCGGAAAGCCAGCTCGTCCGATGCGCGCCGGTCAGATCCTCGGGCGCCGTTCCCTGCAGTGCTGCCGTCCGTCGGAACATGTTCCGGGCGCACGCGGCGACGATCCGCGGCCATCCGTCGAAGTAGTTGAACGCGGTCGAATAGGTTGCGGCAAACGCGCCAAGCAGAAAGACGACCATCATCCATGGCCCGACGCCCTCGGTGAAGATCCGCGCGATCTCACCCATGACTGCCCGGCCCTCGACGGGGTTGGGGTAGAGCCACACCGCGGCCAACAGAAGAAACACGCACGCGAGCACGAACGAGACCACGTGACCGATTCGGAAATCCCAAAGGCCGATCTTGAACCAGCGGCGACAGTACTCGAGAGCGTGCGGCGGAAGGCGGGTCGTATCGACTGACAGCGCCCGTTTGTCCGACGAAAACGGATCGAACGCTGAAGCCAGGCCCTGCGACTCTAGCCGGGGCCGGATCTTGCCGAGCCCCACTTTCTTCGCCTTGCCCCATTCAGACGCTTGCAACGAAACGTCGATGCCGGTCGGAAGCAGACCAAGGAACGCTGCGATGATGAGCCACGATCCGGCGGGGGCGTCGAGGATGAAGAAGTGGTTGAGCGCCGATAACGGGGCGGGGCGGACGAAGTAGACCGCAATGGTTGAAACGAACAGCGCAAGCGCCAACCATTTGGCGGCGAACTCGATCGCGCGGTATGTCCCCTTGAGGATGGTCGCGACCGATATCACACCGAGGGCAAGGGCGTAGACGGAGATGGGGAGGTCGAGTCCGAGCGCGACCCCTAAGTAGTAGAGCACCGCCGCCGCGGCGATCAGCCTACCCGCCTGTCCCAATGCGCACTGGAGCAGGGTCGTCACCATGACGTACCATAGTGGCCATTTCTTCCACGCCGTCCCGTAGGCCTCGATCATGCTTTTGCCCGTCGCGTGCGTGAACCGAAAGGCCATCTCAAAACCGTAGTATTTGAAGATGTACGCGATGGGAATACACCACAGCAGCGCGTACGCAAAGCGGCCGCC
>JBFIZG010000179.1:0-7039 GCA_041604955.1 Gemmatimonadales bacterium
ATGCCGTAGAGGTCTTTTACGTCGTGCTCGCCGATCTTGACGATGATGTCGCCGGCGAGGATGCCGGCCTCATCCGCGGCGCTCCCGGTTCGGACCCCCGTGAGCCGTACACCTCCCGGCGATCCGCTCATGTCCGGAATGGTGCCCAGTGACGCGCCGTAGCCGCCGCCGGCAGCCGGAGCGGGTTGAGGGACGTCGACAAAGGTCAAGGGTTCGACTCGCGTAGCAAGCGCGGTCGCAAGGTCAGCGGCAAATTCCGCAACCTCGAGGATGCCCGGAACGTTGATCGTTTGCCAGTCGTCCGATGTTCGATGGTACTCCGCGTGCGTATCCGTGAAGAAGTGTATCACCGGGATCGTTGCCGCATAGAACGATGAGTGATCGCTCCGGCCCCAGGGATCGCTGACCGGTTTGAGTGCTAGACCTCGGTTCATGTTGATCGAATCGAGCAGCAAAGGCAGTTCGAGCGCCGAACCCGTGCCGATCGCAAGGAGCGCGTCGTCTCGCAGCCGTCCCACCATGTCGAAATTGATCATCGCGTAGGTCGCATCGTTGGGGCGGACGGGGTGTTTGACGTAATGGGTCGACCCGATAAGCCCCAATTCTTCGGCGGTAAACGCCACGAACACGAGCGTTCGCGCGTTAGCGGGTCGTCGATGTACCAGGATCCTGGCCGCTTCGAGCAATGCCGCGGTCCCCGACGCATTGTCGTCCGCGCCGTTGTGCACGACGCCCGCACTGTCGGGATCGAGACTCCCGGCGCCTCCTAGGCCGAGGTGGTCGTAGTGTGCTCCGAGGACAACGACCTCGTGGGAAAGCGCGCCTCTGCCGGGAATCACCCCGACGAGGTTTTGGATGTCCGCCGCGCTCAGGCCGGCGTGCGCAACCGCTGGCGCGGTGCTGTCCAACCGGAACGGCTGCGCGTAGCCCCCGTCAATTGCGGGTTCGAGCCCGACTTCACGGAACCGTCTAGCGAGATAGGCGGCCGCCGAGTCGAGACCGGCTGTTCCCACTCCACGGCCCTGTCGCGCATCGGCCGCGAGATACTGCAAATCCGTCAGAACCCGCTCAATTGCCGCCTCGCTCGTCTCGGGCCGGTGCACCGCGGAGACCTGCGCTACGGTGGTTTCGGCGAGCATCGCCCCGGAAAAGAGGCAGATCGTCATCACCCTACATATCGTTGACATATCGAGAATCCTCGTGTAATCGCTGGCTAACAATGGTGGTCGCTGATCTCTAAATTAACCGGATGGGACGCTTCCCCACACGGTTGCTTGCACTCATACCCCTCGCGGTCGGGATCAACCTGGCCATGGGGCAGTTCGTCGCGGTCACCCAATTGCCGCTCTTCTTGGACACCGTTGGCACCATCCTTGTTGCGGCGTTGGCCGGACCCTGGGCCGCGCTGGCCACTGGGGTCGTTTCGCAAGTCGTTTTTACGGTGGTGAGCGGGAATATCGTCTGGATCTGGTTTCTCCCGGTCCACCTGGCCATCGCGCTGTTTGCCGGCATCGCGGCGCGGTATGGTGTGTTTCGGTCGTTCGGCAGAAGTTTGTTGGCAGGGTGCGGACTGGGAATCACCGCTGCAACGCTGTCCTGGCCCATTTCGTACGTCGTTTTTGGGGGCGTCACGTCGGGGGGCGTGAGTGTTTTGACGACGATCTTGTCGGGGCTGGGGATCCCGCTCAAGTGGGCGGTGTACGTTGCCAGCCTGAGCACCGATGTATTGGATAAAGTCGTGGCGTTCCAAATCGTCCGGACGCTCCTCATGGCGCTCCCTATTCGCTTGGCGTCCCGCTTCCCACTCGCCGCGCGCGCCCTGGGTCGAGCGTGATCGTCGGGTACCAACCCGGCACCGGCCCGCTCCATCGGGCGCATCCGTTCACGGTTCTCGCTGTGACTGCAGCCGCCGTGGCGCTCGCTTTTGTATTACCGGGTCCGGCCGGTCCCGTGGCATTGATGCTTGTGGCCGTGTTGGTTGCGCTGGTCGAGCGTGTGCCGCGTGTGTTGATTGCGGCCGCCGTCATCGCGCTGCCGGTGTTGTTCTTTGCGGTCGTGCTTCATGGAATCTTGGGAGACGACCCCACTCGAGCGGTTACCTTAGGCGCGCGCATTACCGCGATGGTCATCGTCTTTCTCGTCGCGCTGACCGCGGTGCACCCGGGGCGGCTGGTCGACGCGCTGCTCGCCCGCGGTGCGCCGTTCGAAGCGGCGTATCTCTTTTCGGCTACGCTGCAAGCGGTCCCCAGATTGCGCACGCGCGCGGCGGCCATACTCGACGCCCAACGGTGTCGTGGATTACAGGTGAAAGGTTCGATCGTGCGGCGCGTGCGCGCCATAGTGCCACTGGCCGTCCCGCTCGTTCTTGGCGCGCTCGGCGAAGCGGATGAACGCGCCATGGCCCTCGAAGCGCGTGGGGCACGATCGCATGCCAAACGAACTCCCCTCAGCCCGCCGGCCGACTCGAGGTACGACAAGCTCGTGCGCTGGCTCTTACTCTTCACGGTGGTCGGAGCGATCGCGCTACGAGTGATCCGGTGAGCGTCACGCTGAGAGGCGTCACGTTTCGGTATCCGGGCGCTACCGATCCATCGTTGGAGAGCGTGACTCTCCAACTCGGGCGCCGCGGCGAGATCGCGGCGGTGACGGGCGCGTTGGGCGCGGGGACCAGCACGCTGTTGCTCGTCGCGGGGGGGCTTGCTCCGCACGTGACCGGCGGCGTGCTGGAAGGCTCTGTGCGCACACTCGGAGAGGATCCGACCACCGAGGCCGGGCGGACCGCCTTGGCTGGGCGCG
Source organism: Gemmatimonadales bacterium (assembly GCA_041604955.1). GTDB lineage: Bacteria > Gemmatimonadota > Gemmatimonadetes > Gemmatimonadales > GWC2-71-9 > JBFHWR01. The sequence continues at coordinate 2,797 of JBFIZG010000179.1, forward strand.
TGGGGACGTTGTTGCCCGCGCCCCGGACCCAACTGTCGGGAATGTCGTTCACCGTTTGGGAAGAAGTTGCCTTCGGCCCGGCAAATCTGGGGTGGACACGCGAGCGTATCAGCGAGCGAGTCGACGCCGCACTCACGCTATTCGATCTCATGCCATTGGTCGATCGTGATCCGCAGACGCTCTCGGGAGGAGAATTGCAGCTCGTAATGTTTGCGGCTGTGTCGGCCATGGAACCCTCGCTCTATTTGCTCGACGAACCCGCTCAGGAGCTCGACTCGACTCACGCCGATCGCCTGTATTCGGAACTGCTGCCGACGCTTGCGGAACGGGCAGGAGTGGTCATCGCGACGAACGACGTCGATCGCGTCTTCCACGCCGCCACTCGCATGGTCGTCATGGATCGCGGCGGCGTTCTTGCTGAGGGTGACCCCGAGACCGTTCTCGCACGGAAAGACGTAGTCGAGCGCGGTCAGAGTACCACCATTGCGCATATCGCACGCCTCGCCGGCATTGGGACCCCGTATCCGCTAACCGTGACGAGCGCGGTCGGCCGCGTAGGGTCATGAGCGCTTTTCGACTGGACGACGTGCACTTCGCATACGGCCGGGGCGCAACCGTGCTCGCCGGCGTTTCCTTTGCGGCCGACCCGGGTGAAACCGTTGCTTTGCTCGGGCGAAACGGCGCGGGTAAAACCACGCTCACCCGTCTCTTGGTCGCGCTACTGCACCCCAACCGCGGAACCGTGTCGGTCGGCGGTGACACGACGGCCGGCAAGTCGCCGGAGGATTTGGCGCATCGTATCGCGTACGTGTTTCAGCATCCGGACCAGCAACTCTTCCAGCGGACGGTGCTCGAGGAGGTGGCGTTCGGGCCGCGGCAATTGGGGGCGTCGCGGTTGGACGCCGAGCGCTCAGCGGCCGATGCCCTTCACGGGGTGGGCATGGAACAGTTCAGCTCGGTGCACCCATACGACCTGCCGCTCCCGCTCAGGAAACTCGTGACCATTGCCGCAGCCGTTGCGCAGGGTTCCGAGGTGCTGGTGCTCGACGAACCAACGCAAGGGCTCGACCGAAACGCGATGGCGCGAGTGAGTGACCTCGTCCGCGATCTTGCGACTCGGGGTGTCGCGATCCTTGCCGTGACGCATGATCTCGTATTCGTCGCCGAAGCGATGAACCGTGCGATCGTTTTGGCGGACGGGAGGATTGGCGCCGACAAACCGGCGCGCGATATCATCATGGATCCTACAGTGGGCGGGATCGTGCTCAGGCAACCGGAGGCAGCCCGGTTGAGCCAGGCCCTCCGGCTCTCCGGGGCGCCGATTCGGGTTCGGGACGTCGCGGATGCGGTGGGACGACTGCTTCGAACTGCGGACGTCAAGGGCTCCTTACCGTCGTCGATGTAGGTGGATGCCGTGCGAGAAATCGTGGACCGGGACGGACGCAGTTGGCGCGTGGACGTGATCAGCCATGGACGGACGTCCGGGTATCTGAATCCCAAGGTGCATCGACCGGTGCTGCAGTTCGTTTGTTTGACGCGAGTACAACCGCGTCGTTACACACCGCTTCCGATCGACCGCGCCGACTCACTCGACGATCTCGATGACGGTGACTTGGCGCAACTGTTGGATGACGCAAAGGTGCACTGATCGACGTGCCGCGCTTGACAGTGCTCTTCCCGGCCCGTAGGGTAGCTCGGATTTCCCGACGACGAAAACACGGTGATTGTCTTGGGTGGGACCGTTCATCTGAACCGTAGGAGAGCGTAATGCAACCTGGTGACTCGGCTTCTAGCCCCCGGACCGTCCCGACATCCGAGGAGGCCCCGTACGTTTCCGCCAGCGAGACATTCCCCGAGATAACGGTCAAAGCCGTCATTCTGGGTGTGGTCCTCTCGGCAGTGCTGGCGGGCGCAAACGCCTATCTCGGTCTCAAGGTCGGCATCACCGTGTCCGCATCGATCCCGGCTGCGGTCATCTCGATGGCCATCCTCAGGTTATTCAGGGAATCGAACATTCTCGAGAACAACATCGTGCAGACGGCGGCATCGGCGGGTGAGTCTCTGGCGGCGGGTGTCATTTTTACGTTGCCGGCGCTCATCATGCTCCAGTACTGGCAGGGGTTCGAGTTCATTCCGACGATGGCGATCGCGCTGTGCGGCGGCGTCTTGGGTGTGCTGTTTACGATTCCGCTTCGCCGCGCGCTGATCGTCGAGGCGAAACTCAAGTTCCCCGAGGGCGTCGCAACCGGTGAAGTGTTGAAAGCCGGAACGGAGGGCGGGAAGGGCGCGAAGGCCATTGCGGTGGCCGGTATCGCAGGTGCGCTGCTGAAGCTCGGGCAGACCGGATTCAAACTCATCTCCGGGAAGGCGAGCGGCGCGGTCACCAGCGGAAACACCGTCTTCGGGTATGGCAGCGAATTGGGTGTGGCGCTCCTCGGCGTCGGGTATATCGTGGGACTCAATATTGCGGTGCTCGTGTTTGCCGGCGGATTGATATCCTGGCTGTTCGGTATCCCGATCTACACAACCGTCGTCTCTCCCGAGGAAATCGCCGTACTGACCGACAACGCGCAAGGATACGCGCTGGCTGAAGAAGTGTGGTCGGCCCGAATTCGGTTCATGGGCGTTGGATCCATGGCTACTGGAGGGCTTTGGGCGCTCTTGTCGTTGATGAAGCCGATTCGAGATGGTGTTCGATCGTCGTTTCAAGCGCTGCGTGAGAGCCGTAGCGGCGGCGGGGCGACGATTCTCCGCACCGAGCGTGACACACCGATCAACTTCGTCTTGTTCGGCATGCTTGCGGTCGCCGTACCGACGTTTGTGGTCTTCTTGTTCGTCGTCGATCAGGAGACGCTCGAGATCACGACCGGGTTGTACGCCACGACCATTCTCTTCGGCGTCATCTTCGCACTGGTTGCCGGGTTCTTGTTTTCATCCGTCGCCGGTTACATGGCGGGTCTGGTTGGCTCGTCGAACAATCCGATCTCCGGCGTCACCATCGCCACGATCCTCACAATTTCCCTGATTCTCCTCTGGCTTTTGGGAGGACAGGTCGATTTCGCGATTGACGCAGGGAAGGCGACCGCCGCCGCCGCCACCGCCATTCTCGTTGGTGGAGTGGTGTGCTGCGCCGCGGCGATCGCCGGGGACAACATGCAGGATCTGAAAGCGGGCCGGATCGTCGGGGCCACGCCGTACAAGCAACAGATCATGCAGGTGCTCGGTGTTGTAGCCGCCGCCATCGTGATTGCACCAATCCTTCAACTACTGTTTTCGGCCTACGGTCTGGGCGATGTATTTCCAAGGGCGGGCATGGACCCGGGCGAGGCGCTGTCTGCGCCGCAAGCGACGCTGATGAGTTCCGTGGCCGACGGGGTCTTCACCCGAGATCTCCCGTGGACGATGATTTGGATCGGGGTCATCATCGCCATCGCCATCATCGTGTTCGACAAAGTGCTCGAGGCACGCGAAAGCAACTTTCGCGCGCCGGTCTTGGCGGTCGCGGTGGGAATCTATCTCCCGCTCGAACTGAGCGTACCGATCTTTGTCGGTGGGTTGGTTGCGCACTTCGCGGCCCGGGCGCTGGCAAAGGAAGGAGCGTCGGCCGAGCAGATCGCGAGTGCGGGACGCACCGGCCTCCTGTTTTCGTCCGGATTGATCACCGGAGAGGCGCTCGTCGGCATCGCGTTGGCGATTCCCTTCGCCGCCGCGCAGACTACCGACGTGTTGAAGCTGGCGCCGGACGGATTCGATACGATCGCGAACATCTTGGGCGTCGCCGCGTTCATCTTCTTCGTGCTGTGGTTGTATCGGGTGTCGCGGAAGCCACTCGCCTAGAACCGGGCGGCGGCAGTCGTGGCCAACCGAGGACGGTCGGTCACGTCACCGGAGCGAAATCGTGATGGTCGTTCCCTCCCGGGTCACGCGCGCGCCCGTAAACCGTGCCTGGACGCCGTCTCCGCTCACCAACGTGTCGTCGCCAATCCGCTGCACGGCGGGCTCGTTGGGCAGTCCGGATACCCTCACACGACGCACACCGTTGAACAGTGGGTGTGGGCCCATTCCCTCGGTCAGCACGGCGCGGCCGATGACTTCGAGCGATCCCGCCGAGTTTTTCAAGTCGAGCAGCCGCGTGTGAACGACCTCCGCTTCGCCGACGACACTCACGTTCAACGGGTCGAACCCGGAGGGAAATAAGACGTCGTCGCTTTTAGGGATCACGACGACGCGCCAACCATCCTCG
>JBFIZG010000180.1:0-7021 GCA_041604955.1 Gemmatimonadales bacterium
CCGAACGTCTCGGTGGTCGATTTGACCTGCGTGGTAGAGAAATCGACGTCCATCGACGAGGTCAACTCGGCGTTTCGCCGTGCCGCCGACGGAGCGTTGAAGGATGTGCTTGCGGTGAGCGACGAACCGCTGGTCTCGAGCGATTACATCGGCGATCGCCACTCGAGCACGGTCGATGCCGAAAGCACCAACGTGATCGACGGAACCCTCGTCCACGTCTCGTCGTGGTACGACAATGAAATGGGATACTCGATGCGCTGCGTCGACCTGATGCACCACATCGCCAATGCCTGACGCTCGGCGGTCGCTTCGGTCGCTCGCCGGACAACCGCTCGAGGGACAGCGGGCCGTGGTACGTGTGGATTTCAACGTGCCCATCAGCGACGGCCGGGTGACGTCCGCAACTCGGATTCACGCGGCGCTGCCTACGATACAGTGGCTGAGCGAGCGAGGGTGTCGGGTGGTGCTTCTCTCGCATCTCGGACGGCCCAAGGGGAAGCGCGTTGCCGAATTCTCGTTGGCTCCTGTGGTTGCCGCACTCGAAGACGAGCTCGGGACTCCCGTACGGTTCATGGAGGACGCCACCGCGAACGATTCGCCGAGCCAAACCCGCCGCCTCAGGCGCGGAGAAGTCATGCTCGTGGAGAACACGCGATTCTATCCCGGCGAAGAAACCAACGCCGATGATCTTGCGCAGGCGTTTGCGGCGCTAGGCGATTTTTATGTAAACGATGCCTTTGGCACCGCCCATCGGGCTCATGCGTCGACCGTGGGCGTCGCGCGCCTTCTCCAGCCTGCGGTGGCCGGGTTTCTCATGGAACGAGAGCTCAAGTATCTCCAGGAGGTGCTCGCGAATCCTGAGCGTCCGTTCGTTGCGGTGCTCGGGGGTGCAAAGATCTCCGGAAAGATCGACCTGATCGCGTCGCTGCTGGAAAGGGTGGACGAGATCCTGATCGGAGGTGCGATGGCGTGCACGTTTTTCCTCGCCATGGGTCTCGAGGTGGGCAACTCGTTGGTCGAACCCGACAAAACGGCACTCGCCGAAAAGATGTTGAAGCTGGGGGCCGACCGGTTGGTGCTTCCTGGCGGAGCGGTGATTGCAGAGCGACTCGCGTCCGACGCCGAGCTCAAGGCCGTGTCGAGGGATGCGATCCCATCCGGGTGGGCCATGTACGACATCGATCAAGCAACTCGCGAACGGTACGTCAATCGGATTATGAACGCGCGTACGGTGCTGTGGAATGGCCCGATGGGTGTGTTCGAGACCCCTCCGTTCGACGCCGGAACGGTGGCGATGGCCCGAGCCGTCGCGGCCGCGACTGAGGCTGGCGCCACCACGGTGGTGGGTGGAGGAGATTCCGCTGCCGCCGTTGCAGCCACTGGGCTGACGTCGAAGGTCAGTCACGTGTCGACCGGCGGGGGCGCCGCGCTCGAGCTGCTGGAAGGAAAGGAGTTGCCGGCCGTCGCGGCGTTGGATGCCGGATGACTGCCAAACGGATCTTCGCCGCGAACTGGAAGATGCATCTGGGTCCGGAGGAAGCCGGGCAGTTCATGCAAGTCTTCCTTCAACGACACAAGACCCAGCGCGACCGCGAAATCTGGTTCTTTCCGCCCGCCGTGTCGGTTGCGCGGGTATCCACTCTGGTTCGCGATCGCTCCGATATCCGTGTCGGCTTGCAGCATATCCATTGGGAGCCGAAGGGTGCGTTTACCGGTGAGATCAGCGCGGGGATGGCCCGCGAGGCCGGTGCCGACGCGGTGCTGATCGGGCACTCCGAGCGCCGACACGTGTTCGGAGAAACGGACGACGAAACGGCGAAAAAGGTCGATGCCGCCCTCGACGCCGCACTGATCCCGGTCCTCTGTGTCGGAGAGACGCTCGGAGAGCGCGAAGAGGGTCGAACGGTTGAGGTTGTGCACCGCCAGCTCGGCGCGGTGGGGGCCCTGGATGCCGCCACCCTCGGACGGATCGTCGTGGCGTACGAACCGGTGTGGGCCATCGGAACCGGGAAGACCGCGACGCCGGACGACGCGTCTGCGGTGCACGCGTCGATTCGCGAGTGGCTCACGGCGCGGGGGGTCTCCGGGCGTGACCTCCGCATCTTGTACGGCGGGAGCGTGAAGCCGGTGAACGCCCACGCCTTGGTCTCGCAACCCGAAATCGATGGCGTGTTGGTGGGAGGTGCGTCACTCGACCCGGCATCGTGGGCCGAGATCACCCAGGTCAGCCTCGATTGACTTCCGAAAACGCCTCTCGGTATCTTGCGCACGGTCCGACAGGGGAAATGTAGATGTTGAGCATCATTTTGTTGGTGATTCTGATTGCCGATGCCGTTGTGCTCGGCACCGTCATCTTGTTGCAGGCGGGGCAGGGAGGTGGGCTTGCCGCAATGGGTGGGGGTGCGTCGACCGACACGTTTTTTGGCGGGCGGCAAGCCGTGACCATATTGACGAAGTTGTCGTGGTGGTGCGGTGGGATCTTCTTGTTTCTCGCCATGATCCTGGCAGGTCTGGGAGCGCGTGGCGGGGCGCCTCGCTCGGTCCTTGAGCAGGCTCCGGGACAGGCGACCCCGGTCGTGCCGGGCCAGACGTCGCCCCTACCCCTCGACGTGCCGGATGAGGGCCAGGCGCCCCCGCCCAGCAACCAGCCGGAGCAGCAGGGCCGAGGGAATTAGGTGGCGCCCACAGAACGCAACGCATACGTACTGCTCGAGGATGGCGCGTGGTTTCCCGGAGCTACGCGCCGTTTTTTTCCCCCGTCAGCTGGTGAGGTCGTCTTCACGACGAACTTGACCGGGTACCAGGAGGTGTTCACCGACCCCTCCTACCTGGGTCAGATCGTCACGATGACCGCGCCGATGATCGGAAACTACGGCATCAACCAGGAAGATCTGGAGTCTGACAAGCCACAAGTGAGCGCCGTGGTGGTGCGCGAGCTGTCCCGGACTTTCTCCAGTTGGCGGGCAACGGGCTCCCTCGAGGACTGGTTGGCTGAACGTGAGATTCCCGTCATCGAGGGTGTCGACACTCGCTGCCTCACACGCCACATCCGCTCGGCGGGGGCCATGCGGGGCATCGTCGCCGTGGGTGACGAGCCCTCGGGCGATGCGAGACAGGCGCTCGATGAGAGTCCGCACATGGAAGGGCTCGATCTCGTCTCCCGTGCGACGGCGCCCGAAGAACGGACGATCGACGTACCGGATTCGCGGCATCACGTAGTGGCGTTTGATTTCGGGATGAAGGCAAACATCGTCCGTTCATTCGGACGTCTAGGGTGCCGCGTGACCGTCGTCCCGGCCCGTTCAACGGCGTCGCGTGTTCGCGAGCTTGCCCCTGACGGAGTATTCCTCTCGAACGGTCCGGGAGACCCCGCTGCTGCGAGTTACTCCTTTGCAGCCATCAAGGAGTTGGTGCATTCGGGGCTGCCCACCTTCGGGATCTGTCTCGGCCAACAGTTGCTGGCGCTGGCGCTGGGGGGCGAGACCGTCAAGCTCCCCTACGGCCACCACGGCGGGAACCACCCCGTGCGGGAGCTCGGGAGCGACCGCGTCCTCATCACGAGTCAAAACCACGGATTTGCAGTCAAGGGAACGACTAAGGAGGTGTCAGGTGTGAGTGAACTAGAGGTCACCCACCTTAACCTCAATGATGGCACGGTCGAAGGCGTCAGACACCGTGAGCTGCCCACATTTGGGGTCCAATACCATCCAGAGGCGGCCCCTGGCCCCCACGACGCCCAGAACCACTTCGCGGAATTCGTCCAAGCCCTTGACAGTCAATGATTAAGCCCGTATTTATGACCGCCCACGCCCCTCATCGGGGCCAGCCTGTTCCGCATTCTTGGCCGACGGAGCGAACGGATCATGACCAAGGCGGATCTCGTTGAACGTGTCACAGCCTCAATAGCCCGTACCGCCGGGCCCATGATCTCCAAAAAGGATTGCGCCCGGGTCGTGGACGCGTTTTTGGATGCGGTGAAGGACGCCCTCGCTGAGCAGAACAACATCGAGGTGCGTGGCTTTGGTACGTTCAAGATCCGGCGTCGGAAGACCCGGATGGCCCGGAACCCGCGGACCGGGGAACCTGTCGAGGTGGCCGCGCGTCCGGTCCCAGTGTTCAAGCCGTCAAAGGAACTTCGCGCGAAGGTGGCCGAAGCGGAGCGACTGCGCTCGGATTCGCCGCCGCCCGAGTAGCGTCGGAAACTTAAACTCCAGTTGAAACGCCAAGGGCGACGCGTCTCTCGCGTCGCCCTTTTTGGCTGCCCCCCGTCGCCCAGCCGGTGTCTCAGTGCCGGTCCCGAAACCTGGCCCAGAGCCGGGTGTGTCGGCTGTCCAACTCCACCGCCTCGCCGGCAATCAACATCAGCTCGACTTGGGTTACGATCTGAAGTGGGTCGCCGTCGGTGACGATGAGGTCGGCGCGCTTTCCGACGTCGATGCTGCCCATCTCATCAGCCACGCCGAGTATCTCGGCGGGCGCAAGCGTCACGGCTCGGAGGGCGGCCTCCTTCGGGAGCCCAAACGCCGCAGATCGTGCCGCGTGATAGGGCAGGTTTCGAACGTCGGCGACGTCGTTGGTCGCAAACGCAATCTTGACGCCCGCGGCATGGAGAATGGATGCGTTCCGCCACCCGGCCGTCACGGGGTCATCCCGATCGATCGTCGGGCTCAACGCGGACGTGATGATGACCGGGATATTCCTGGCTGCCAGCTCGCTCGCGGTTCGGAAGGCTTGATCACCACCCACCAGCACCGGTTGGACGTCCGGGAACTCGTCGAGAAAGAGTAAGAGCGTCTTGATCTCACGCTCACGGCGCGCGTTGAAAAAGATGGGGAGTTGTCCCGTGATTGCAGGAACGAGAGCCTCCAGCATGACCGACTCACGGTCGGCGTTGTTTGCTTCGAACGGGCGGGTGGGATCGGCAGTCGTGCTCGGGCGCTTGGCGTACAGCACGGCGCGCTCGAAGAGCGCCACCAGTTCCTCCAGGCGATCGCCCTCCAGCCTGGGTTCGTCCCACGCCTTTCCGGTCGCCGCCGGGAGGTTCACGAGCAGTGCAGCCCTACTCCTTACCGTCATACGTTCCTGCGTGTCTCCCACGAGCTGAATGACGGACCCCGTCCCCGGTATGACCGTCCCTCCCCGCGCGCCGAGATTGGTAAACACGGCAGTGATGCCGTTCGCCCGTGCAACCGGAATGGCCTCGCTGTGCGGATGGACGCTGTATTCTGCGTCGATATGGGGGTTGAAGCGGCCGACCTCGCGGTCATCACGTGCCGAGTTGATGGAGCCGATCTCCACCATCCCGAGCTGCGTCATCGGGTCGATCATTCCCGGATACACGTGTTTGCCCTGGAGGTCGACAACGGCAGCACCGGCCGGGACCTGGACCGATGATCGCGAGCCGACAGCCACCACCCGTCCGTCGGCTATGAGGATCGTGCCATCTGTAATTGGCGGCGTCGAGACGGGATGGACCGTGGCACCCACGATCGCCGTCACGGGTTCCTGCGGGACCGCTGGCTCACGGCCGTCGAAGGACGCCGTCCACTCTCGTGTCGTGAATCCCGTCGCCGCGGCGTCGGAGATCTCGGGAACGAGGCGTACCGGTGGCAAGCTCCTCACCGGTTGCCCCCGAGTCGCCTCTTCACGCTCCAAGTCGAAATAGACGATGCCGTCCACAATCGTCTTCTCAACCCGGGAGTACACGTCAAACGGGTCGCCGGAAAGGATGACCAGGTCACCCTGTTTGCCGATCTCGATACTTCCGACCTTGTCATCGATGAGGAGCTGCCGCGCCGGGTTGAGCGTGAGCATCCGGAGCGCGTCGTGTTTCGACACCCCGCCATACTTCACCGGCTTGTTGAACTCGTAAACCATAAACGACTGTAGCCAGGGAATGTCGGAGTTGAGGCTCGTGAGGACTCCGTGCTGTTGCATGATCGCTGCGTTATATGGAATGGCGTCGTACGCCTCGAGCTTGTACTGCCACCAGTCAGAAAATGTGGAGCCCCCCGCACCGTGCGCCGCCATCTCGTCGGCGACCTTGTAGCCTTCCAGCACATGGGTAAACACGTCGATCTTGAATCCGTAGCGCTCCGCAACCCGCATGAGCATGACGATTTCGTCGCTGCGGTACGAGTGGGCGTGCACCCGAATGCGCCCGGCCATGATCTCGTTGAGGGCCTCCAACCGCAAATCGCGCCGCGGCGGCACACGAAAGCTCCGGGGGTTCTCGCGATAGGCGTCCCACGCCGCCCGATACGCCCGCGCCGCCGTGAACGCTTGGTCGTAGATGGCCTCGACTCCGGCACGCGACCCGGGGAACCGTTCGACGCCGCGTCCGGACGGTCGGTTCTTTCGTGTCACGTTCTCACCTAACGCGAATTTCACCGTCTGGGGCGCGCCCTCGACGAGCAGTTGCCTCGCCTCTCCCACGCCCCAGCGCGTCTTGATGATGGCGCTTTGACCGCCAATGGGGTTGGAACTGCCATGGAGGATCTGCGCGGTCGTGACTCCTCCCGACAGTGCGCGGTAGATGCCGAAGTCGTCGGGTGCCAACGCATCGATCACGCGAACCTCAGGCACGATCGGCGCGGAAGATTCGTTCGTCGATCGCATCGCGATGTGCGAGTGTTGATCGACGATTCCTGGGATCGCCGTCATCCCTCGTCCGTCCACGACGGTTACGTCACTCGGCGGATCGAGATCGTCGCCGATGGCGCGGATAATCCCGTTTCGAATCAAGATGGAGGTGTTCTCGCGAATACCGTCTATGCCCGTCCATACCGTATCGAGATTCTGAATGAACAAATCGCCGCGAGGAACGTCGACGGTGCCCGGCTCGATCTGTTGTTTCCATTGTGCTTGGGCGGTCTGCGTGAGGCTGCTGAGAACGACCAGCACACCCAGAACGGTGGGTATACGAGTTGTCATGCTACGCTCCTTCACCAGGTGTGCGCGTTGCCGTCCACGTCCCCGATCCGAATTCCATCGTCATCTCACCGGTGATCACGTCACCGTC
>JBFIZG010000181.1:0-6960 GCA_041604955.1 Gemmatimonadales bacterium
CGTCGGCAAGACCAAGCTGCCGCAGAACGGAACCCAGAATCGGGGCACCCAGAACGGCGGTGCGCAGGACGGCAACAGGGGCAACTACTTACCAGGAAGGGTGGAATCAATGTCGTACAAGATCGAACAGATCGAAGGCATCGGACCGTCGTATGCCGAGAAGCTCGTAACGGCCAACATCAAGACCACGAACGATCTCTTGAAGCTCTGCTGTGACGCCGAGGGCAGGCGCAAGGCGAGCGTGAAGACGGGAGTGAGTGAAGGGCAGCTGCTGAAGTGGGTCAACATGGCAGACCTGATGAGGATCTCCGGCGTGGGCTCTGAGTTTTCGGAGCTCCTGGAAGCCGCCGGGGTGGATACTGTGAAGGAGCTTCGCACGCGGAACCCGGAGAACCTGGCCGCGAAGATGAAGGAGATCAACGATCAGAAGAAGCTGACCCGCGCGACACCGTCGGTGAAGGTGGTGACGAAGTGGGTCGAACAGGCCGGTAAGCTCGAACCCGTCATCAGTCATTGACGGGATACGTTTCCACAAAAGAAGGGGTTGGTGTAATGTCAGTGGCGAGACACTCAGAGCTCACTGCGAGCTCGAAGAAGAGTTTTGAAGACGCCGTACGTATCGGCGTCGCCCGGGCGAGCAAGACGCTGGACAACATTTCCAGCGCCTGGGTCAAGGATCAGTCGGTGATTGTGAAGAACGGCAAGATCACCGAGTATCGCGTGAACATGAAGGTGACGTTTGTCTTGAAGTAGGGACGGGCGTTAAGGCGCGCCAGTCACGGAACGGCCAGCTCACTGGTGGGCTGGCCGTTCTTTTTTTTGTCTTACGCGTTCGCGGGTACCGCGATCCCGTTCCCGTCGATCCACCATGGCGTCCACACGAGTACGATCGGTTCGATCGTGATGTCGGATTTCCGAGGATGAATCGCTTTTTCGGTTATTTCGACGTTGTCCGGATCGGCCGATTCACGCAGCGCTTCCACTTCTGTCTCGAATTCGGCTTCCAGGTCGGCCAGTTTGGTGTGCAGCTCTTCCAGTTTTTCTCGGGCGCGGGCAATGTCCTGTTTCTCCCGGGCCGCGCGCCCCATGCCCCGCATCGTCGTCGTGGCTCGGCCCACCGTTCCAACGCTGGCCAACTTTCGTCCGAACAACGCGCCCAGCACCGTCGCGCCCGCTGAGATCGCGGTCTGTAGTTTTTGTTGACCGAGCTGCTCGGTTTCCTTTCCAACCCGATGTTCCGCAGTTTGAATCTGAGACTGCACGCGCGCGAGCTTCGGGGCGTACCGTTTTCGCAGCTTCTCGATGGCGGCGTCCCGTCGTTCATACGCCGCCTGTCGTACCCGGATGGCGAAGTCGGCCTCGGATTCCGTTGGTGACGACGTGAGCTTGAGGTGCGCCGCTTTGCGAATCGTGAGCGTTCGCTCGCGGTAGAGATGCGTCTTGAACATCTTCGTCCAGGACGTGTACGACTTGGGCTTGGCAGCCAGGGACGGCAAGGAGCCGAATTCGGCGCCCTCTTCGGGCTCACTGGCGAGGGCGGGTGCGCCGTCGGCAAGCAATTCCGCGCGCTTCCAGACGTCGCCGGAGGCTCGGCCCTCGAGCGGCGAGAGATATGTAACGGTCTCCCACTGGTCGATGCTGCTGCGCGCGTCCGCAAAATGTAGGTCGGCGGTTCCCAGCAGCGCGGGTCGGTACATCAGACGTCCGCCGTCGGCCGAACCCGTGGTGGGGAGGAACCGCTGTGGAATTTCCTCGGGGATGACCGGACGTGCGACGGTCGCTTTTGTCGGGGAAGGTTTCTGCTTCGGCGCTGTGGCGGGCGGCGATGCCGTCGCAGCCGATTGGGACGCCGCCGCCTTTCTGGGATCCATCAGCGTCTGGATCTGCGTTCGCGTGAGGGGGCCGCGCAGATACGACAAGGCCCAGCGCGTGTGAAACAACACCGGCTCGTCCTCGTGCACGTTGTTCATGAGAAACACTCGGCTCTTCAGCCCGGCGAGGATCTGTTCCATGTGTTGGCGGTCGAAGCTCGCGCCAGCCGCGGCGGACGCGCCTTCGAGACCCTCGAGCACGCGCATCTTGTCGCGTTCCGTCTGTAACCGGCCCAGGAACCACGTGCCCGCGTTCGAGAGTCCTTTGTAATCGAGATCGACCGGATTCTGAGTGGCGAGCACGACCCCGAGTCCGTAGGCGCGTGCTTGCTTCAACAGCGTGAGCATGGGCGTCTTGGTGGGTGGGTTCGCCGTGGGCGGGAAATAACCGAACACCTCGTCCATGTAGAGGAGCGCTCGGAGCGAACTCGTGCCCGACTGCGTTCGCATCCACGCGACCACCTCGTTCAACAAGAAGGTGACGAAGAACATCCGCTCCGCTTCGGAGAGATGGGCAATCGACAGGATCGAGACGCGCGGCTTGCCCTCGGGTGTCCACAAGAGACGGGCCACGTCGAGCGGTTCCCCCTCCATCCAGGCGGCGAATCCGGGAGAGGCGAGGAGGCTGTTCAAGCTCATGGACAGACCGAACCGCTCCTTACTGGGAAAGAACGACTCGATGTCCATGACCCCGATCTTGTCGAACGGTGGCGATTGCACCTGGGAAATGAGCGTTGCGACGTCGAGGTCGTTGCCTTCCTGCCATTCCCGCTGAAAGAGGTTCGACAGCAGGATGTGTTCTCTGCTCTGAATCGGATCGGCGTCGATACCAACGAGCGCGAGCAGTCCGGACACGGAGGCCGCGACCCGCTCGCGCATCGCGTCAGCGTCCTCCATGACGGCCGCCGGTGGCGCGGCAAAAGATTTGAGAATCGCGATCTGGAGTCCGGCGCTGCTCCCCGGAGTGTACAGCGTGATGTCAGCTGCCTCCCTGAGCTTCTCGATGCGGCTCCCGTCCTGTCCCCATTCGGCGAGCCCAGCCTTCCACATCGCCGCAATTTGGTCTGCGTACTCGTCGCGCGTAGCGCCTTTCCGAGTGGCTTCCGCCTCGTCGATCCACGGTTTGAAATCGTCCGGTCTGAGCTTTGGGAAGCTCAGCAACATATTGCCCAGGTCGCCTTTCGGATCGATGGCGATGGCTGGTACGCCGTCGATGGCTGCCTCTTCGAGCAGCGAGATGCACAATCCGGTCTTGCCGCTCCCCGTCATCCCAACACACACGGCGTGCGTCGTCAGGTCTTTGGCATCGTACAGCAGCAGGTTTGGTGTCGTGGCATCGTTCTCGACGTCGTAGGTGCGTCCCAGATAGAAAGCGCCCAGCTTCTCAAACGCCGCGGTCAGATTCTTTCGTTTCTTGTTTGCCATTGTTTTTTTTTAAGACGGGAAATGATTGCTGAAACGAGGGATTAGGGGTTAGGAGGGAGGAGCTAGGGACCCGAGCCCCTAACCCCTAACCCCTCACTCCTTAATCCTAATGAATAGCCCCTGACACCTGACACCCGACACCCGACACCTACTCCCCCTGCACCGATTTATGCCACCGGTCGAGTTGACGCGCCGCGTGGTCGCGACCACCGATGCCAAACGCGATGGCCAAGGCCACGGCGATCGCGCCGAGCGTCAGACCGAACGCGAGGGTGATGATTTCATCCGCCACGCCAAGTTGGCGGAGCGCCATGGCGCCAGCGAGCACGAGTATCGAGGTACGCGCGCCGATGGACAACAGGCGCGCTTGCTTTGCTCCTCCGGCATTGATGGTCGTCGCCGCGAGGTTGGCAAGATAGAGACCTACGGTGAAGATCACGACGGCAACTACGATGTGGCTGCCGAAGACGATGAACTCGGAGAAGAGGTCCGCCATCGTCTGGAAGCCCAGCAGGCTGGATGCCTCGACCAGAGCGAACAGCATGATCGCGACGAGCACCAGGTATCCGACGATGTCGGACGGCGCGCGGCCCTCTGCCACCTCGGCGGATTTGAATCCGAGCCGGCTCAGCAAGTTGTCGAATCCCATTCCATGCAGGATGTTGGCGAGCATGCCGGAGAGTACCTTGCCGATGGCGTAGGCCAGTGCCACCACGATGGCGGCGGCAAACATGGCCGGCAGCGCCCCAAGCATCGTGTCGAGCATGTTGCTCGCCGGACGCGTCACGGCTTCGATTCCCAGGGCGTTGAGGGCGGAGATGATTACGGGAATCAGCACCAGGACGTAGACGATCATGCCCAGGAGATGGGAGAGTGACTGTTCACCCAGGGCACGATCGAACCCCACGTTGTGGCTCATGCGATCGGTGCCGATTGCTGCAAGGAGTCCCGCCACGACGCGCTGGATGATGCGCGCCACGAACCAACCGATCACCAAGATCGCGGCGGCTGTGATGATGTTCGGCAAGTATTCCAGGATTTTGTTCACCATCCCCTGGACGGGTTCCAACAGACCTTCGAGCGCCAGCGCCCCGAGGATTGCCGGGAGGAAGAACAAGAACACGAGCCAATAGACCGCTTCCCCCAGGGTCTTGCTGAGCGGCACGGAGTCCTGTCCCTCGATCGCCGCCTCCGCACCCACCCGTTTGTCGATGTTGGCACTGCTCAGCACGCGCGTCGTGAGCATACGCAACACGGTGGCGACGACCCATGCGATCGCGAGCAGTGCGGCCGCGCCCAACACGCGGGGCGCAAACGCAAACACCTGGTTGAGCAGCCCGTTGAGTGGTTCGGTGAGTTGGCTGAGCCCAATCGTCTGGAAGAACGCGACGAGGACAAACAGCATGATCGTGTAGAACACGATCTTGCCGGCCACCTCCTCAACGTTCATCTCCTTTCCTTTTTCTCCGGCCAACCACGTGGCGAGCCGATCGTCGAGCGTCGTGCGGCGGAGGCCGGCCCTGACGATGGCGGCCACGATCCGCGCCACGATCCATCCGACGATGAGGATCGCGAGAGCGCCGGCGAAACTGGGGAGGTATTCCCACACCGGTGCTAGAATCTGTTGCAGCGTTTCCATTTTCCGTTCCTCTCTGCTGTCATGAACGTGCCATGCACGCACCCCAACGGCGGGGTAGCCGTATTCATCACGAGGATGAACAGATGTGTTCGCCGCACCGCCCGTCGGCAGGCGAACCCCTGGGAGGCAAGGCGGTCAGGCACGTGGATACTCTACGACCAGAGCACCACGACCGCGAGTCAAATGCTTTTATACCAATGGGTTATGGTGTTGCTACCGGAGCGGATCCACCCGCCGTTTCGTGAAATCAAGGGACCGGTGCCCCGGAATGACACCAGCTACGGCGAGTCCGGTCCGCCCACCCCCAGAGCCAATGTAACCTGCGCGACGCGATCCTTCGAATCCGACTGGCATCGATGTTGCCATTCGTGGCTCCGCCGGGGTAAGCGTCGGTGCGGGTGACCGCTGACGACCATTAGACTATATACTAGCGTCATTGAGGCTCGCTGCGCCGACGCTTGCTCCGAGCGCCACCGCAATTGTTGCAGCTCGTCTCCTCCCCTGACGATCGATCACCACAATGCCTTCATCCAGTCCCGGTTCAGCCGGGCGATGAAGTCAATGCTGATTTCCTTTGGGCATGCACTCTCACACAGGCTGTGATTGGTGCAGTTCCCGAATCCCTCGACGTCCATCACGTTCACCATCTCGAGCACGCGATCGTCCCGTTCGGGTTGTCCCTGCGGGAGCAACCCGAGATGGGAGACCTTGGCTGCCGTGAAGAGCATCGCCGATGCATTCGGACAAGCGGCGACACAGGCCCCGCAGCCAATACAGGCGGCCGCATCCATCGCCGTATCCGCAGCTTCTTTGGGAATCGGGATCGCGTTTGCATCCGGCGCGCTTCCGGTGCGGGCCGAAATGAACCCGCCGGCCGCGATGATGCGATCGAAGGCACTTCGGTCGACGACCAGATCCTTGATGATCGGGAAAGCCTTGGCGCGCCACGGCTCGATCCAGATTTCGTCGCCGTCCGCGAACGTCCGCATGTGCAGTTGGCACACCGTGACCGCCGTCTGCGGACCGTGCGGCGTGCCGTTGATCACCATCCCGCAGGAGCCACAGATACCCTCTCGGCAATCGTGCTCAAACGCGATCGGCTCGGATCCCTGTGAAATG
Organism: Gemmatimonadales bacterium; assembly: GCA_041604955.1. Lineage (GTDB taxonomy): Bacteria > Gemmatimonadota > Gemmatimonadetes > Gemmatimonadales > GWC2-71-9 > JBFHWR01. The sequence continues at coordinate 6,055 of JBFIZG010000181.1, forward strand.
AGCGTTTCGTTCACGACGTCGAGCATCTCGAGAAACGACATGTGTGGGCTCACGTCCTTGGCATCGTATTTCTCGAAGCGGCCCTTCTCGTTGCGCCCGGCCTGTCGCCACACCTGAAGCGTGAGGTTCATTACTTGTAACTCCGCTGAGATAGCGGGACGTGCTCGAACGCCAATGGCTCCTTCACCAGTGTGGCCCGACTGCCCACGCCGGTAAATTCCCACGCGGAGACAAACGCGTACTCGTCGTCGTTGCGCTTCGCCTCTCCTTCGCCCGTCTGATGTTCTTCCCGGAAATGCGCTCCGCAGGATTCGTCGCGATGGAGCGCATCCTGACACATGAGTTCCGCAAACTCGAGAAAATCGGCGACGCGGCCGGCCTTCTCGAGCGACTGGTTGAAATCTTCCCCGACACCGGTCACCCGCACGTCCTGCCAGAAGCGCTCTCGAAGCTCCGGGATGGTCTCGAGCGCACGCTCCAGCCCGTTCTTGTTGCGCGACATTCCACAATGATCCCACAACAGCTGGCCAAGCTCTCGGTGAAACGAATCCACCGTTCGGGTCCCGTTGACGGCAAGCAGCCTGTCGGTGCGATCGGCGACTTCCCGCTCGGTGTCGTGAAAGCCCGCATGGTCCACGGTGACCGGCGGCAGCTCGCTTTGGGCGAGGTAGTCGCCGATGGTGTAGGGCAACACGAAATATCCGTCCGCCAGCCCCTGCATAAGCGCGCTGGCGCCGAGGCGGTTGGCGCCGTGATCCGAGAAGTTCGCCTCACCGATCACGTGGAGGCCGGGGATCGTGCTCATGAGGTTGTAGTCCACCCAGAGACCGCCCATCGTGTAGTGAGGTGCCGGATAGATGCGCATGGGCACGCGGTACGGGTCCTCACCCGTAATTTGTTCGTAGA
>JBFIZG010000182.1:0-6957 GCA_041604955.1 Gemmatimonadales bacterium
GACCGCTGCCGAGATCGATCAGCTCCGATTCGCCGTCGTTGTTGTGTAGCACGGTGAGCAAGAACTTGGCTTTGGGTGGAGCCTCGGGGACGACTTTGGCGAGAGGGTCGTCTTCAGTGGGTGAAGTGATGTCGTTGGTACATGCGGCAACCACCAACAACGCGATGAGTGATACGAACCGTTTCATAGCAGCACCTCGTTCTGATGGCGGTGGGGCGTGCCAAAGCACGCTTGTCATCCACCGCATAGGGACTTCAATCGGCTCTCCGCAAGCAGAGCCGCGTGAACAACCATTCGAAAAACATGGACGGCACACAGTTACCGACTTCACCGATCGCGTCGGACGGGAAGCGGCGTTGGGGGATGGAATCATCGTGTGAAACGAAGTCGCCATCCTAGGCGTCCATGGCAGCCGTCGATCGAGTAGCGTGCTTGTGCGTCATGGCAGAGCGGGAGAGGAGTTCCCCACCCAGCGAGTGTGCGCGTCGGTACCAAGACCGTCAAGAGTTGCGCGCGTGCAACACCCCCGGTGATGAGATCCTCGATGGATGGCTGGACGATTGGGTGGTTCCGTCCGCATCTTAGTCACCCATGAGTCTTCGCGAGCGGAGAGCCACCAACGATGGTCCGCACCGCTTACGCAACGGTGCCGTCTTCACAGCCGGTGTCGTGCGTTCGATGTCGGCGCCGTTCCTCGCCGCCGCGATCCTCTCGTTGGGGGCGTGTGCACCGTCGGAACAACCCGCGACGAACGCCGGCGTCGAGAAATTCTGCCTTCGCGGCGAGTTCGATCTGAGCGCACGCTTGCAAGGGTGGGGGACCTCGCCAGGCGAACGTTACCCCGCGCACTGGTGCGTGCGGACGGAACCAGACGGCGAGCGCGTGCAGTTCTCCGCGGCGGGCCGCTCCAATCCGGACATGGAGGGAAGTTTCACGGTCAGCTATCTCGCAGCCGATCGTGTGCGCATCGTCAATGCCGATTCCCCGCCAGATGTCGAGTTCGTGGGCGCCTTGGCCGCGAACGAGGCACGCGCGGTGCGCCGCATCGATCCGAATCGCCTGATCGAAGAACTCGCAGAGCACCCGGAATGGGTCGTCGCAGAGCGTGAAGATGGCTGGCGCGACGTGCGCTGGCCGGGGGCCGATGCCGTCGCCTCGGTACGGATGGTGGATGACCGGCTGGAGACCGTGAGAACCGTCGCCGACTTGCCGCTCCGTGGCCGCGTGCCGGTGGTGTGGAACTGGACATGGTCACCTGAAGTTCCGGACGGTGAGTTGGAACTCGTCGTAGACGGGGAGTTGATGTTCTGCGCAACCGGCTATCGGCGCACGCTGCCCGCAGACACGTCCGATGCGATGTGGCGTCCGAGCGGCGGCGAATCGCCCCGCGAGGTGCCGGGCAAGGCGTGGCCCGCCGTCGTGCAACTGCACACCGAGACACTGGACTCGGGATTGCACGTAGTGCGGGGCGTCCGAACGGGATTTCATCACCTCGTTGTTGAAACGGGAGCGGGCCTGGTCGTCGTCGACGCGCCGGCAGGCTGGGTGGAGCTGCACCAGCTCCCGCCCGCCGATCTCGTGCCCGGACTTGGCGTGAGCGGATTGTCCGAGCGATTCATCGACTATCTGCGAAAGCAATGGCCCGGTGTACCGATACGCGCGGTCGTGCTGACGCACGCGCACGACGACCACGCCGGCGGCGCACGCGCCTTTGCCTCGGCAGGCGCAGAGATCTATGCACCGGCCTCATCGGCGGGGTTCATCGAGCAGGCGTTGAACCGCGGCACGATGCCCGAGGACCGTCTGTCGATGACGGGCCGACGGGTGCGCGTGCAATCCGTCGGGCAGCGCCTCGTGCTCAACGACACGGAACGGCCGGTCGAGCTGCTCCCCATGGACCGCAACCCGCACGTGGACGGAGCGCTGGGCGTGTACGTTCCATCAGCCCAGATTTTCTTTCAATCCGACATCCACGTGCCCAACAGTGAGGCAACTGTACCCCGCCCGGATCGGTTGGAAACCGAATGCTGGTTTGCGGCATGGGCGGCAGACCGATTGCCCCCGCAAACCGTCGTGCACAACTCCCACCGTTCGCTGGCGTTAACGGTCGAGCGGCTGGCTGCCTATGTCGAAAGCGACGCGTGCGGGAATCTGAGCCGCTGAGACGCTCCGAGTTTGCCAATCGCAACGGACCGCCCGGTAACCGGTGCATCCTCGTTGAGCGCGGCAGCGGTCCAACCAATGGTGGGTCAACAGCTCGGCGACTGTCTGGATTCGTGGTCCGAGGGCGGAAACATCGGCCTTCCTCAATCCGGTTACCCGATGCACCTCGAGGCCGTCTTGCTTCGTGTTCGCGCTCGGTGAGATGGCAGCCGGCTGCCGCGTCGTAGCACCGCCCGCCCGCTCAGCTGGCCGGGACACGCGCGAGTCGTTTTTCCAGTTCTTCCAGTGGTACGCCCTTTGTCTCCGGCATCAGACGCCACACGAACAGCAGTTGCAGGACCATCATGAAGGCGAAGATGGCGAACGCCATTCCCGGATTACCCGCACCTCCCAAGACGGCAGGCATAAACACCGTAATCAGTGCCGCGAGCACCCAATGCGTCGAGCTCCCGAACGACTGACCCTTGGCGCGCAGATGGTTCGGGAATACCTCTGAGATGAACACCCAGATTACTGCACCTTGCCCCACAGCGTGGGACGCGATGAACACGAACAGAAACACCGGCACCAACATGCCGGTTCGTCCAAGGAAAAAGGCCGCGGCCACCGAACTCAACGAGGCGATGTAACCCACCGATCCGATGTACATCAGCACTCGGCGGCCAAGGCGATCGATGAGATACAGCCCGAGCAAGGTGAAGAGGAGGTTCGTGACTCCGATCCCGACACTGCTGAGCAGCGCGGTGCTCGCTCCCAACCCGGCTTCCTCGAAGATGCGGGGCGCGTAGTAGAGAAACGCATTGATGCCCGACATCTGATTGAAGAAGGCGATCAGGAAGGCGAGCATCAGAGGAAACCGGTACTTCGGCTGCAAGATCGTCTCGTGCCGCGCCGCGCCATCGATGTCGTCCTGCATCGAGTCCAGCACGCGCGTGGCGTCCTCACCGGGGTTCACCATCTCCAAGACCCTGCGAGCGCCCTCGCGGTCTCCCCGGTTGACCATGAGCCACCGGGGGCTGTTGGGCACGCCCAGCACGAGGAGGGTGTACACGAGTGCTGGCAAGGCTTCTACCCCAACCATCCAGCGCCACGATTGTTCGCCGACCCCCTGCAACGAGTAGTTCGATACGAAGGCGACGAGAATCCCGAAGACAATGTTGAACTGGTAGAGCGCGACCAACCGCCCGCGTCGGTCGGGGGGCGCAATCTCCGAGACGTACGCTGGTGCGGCAATCGTTGACGCGCCCACACCCAACCCACCGAGAAACCGGAAGAGCGAGAACATATACGGATCGAACGCGAGGGCCGAGCCCACAGCGGATACGAGATAGAGCACGCCGATCCAAAACAACGTGCGCTTTCGTCCCAGGCGGTCCGTCGGAACGTTTCCGAAGATGGCGCCGATGACCGTGCCCCAGAGGGCCATGGACATCACGACAAACCCATGAAACAGGTCCGACGTCGCCCAAAGAGCCTGGAGCTGTTGATCGGCGCCGGAGATGACCACCGTGTCGAAGCCGAACAGAAAGCCCGCCAGTGCGACGGTAACCGACCAGAAGAGCAGCTTGTCTTTCATACTTGGGATATGCCGCGCCGCTCGCGCAAATCTAGCGCTCACGGTCGAGCACCTCGCTGGCTATGTCGAAAACGACGCTCTGAGAATCCAGACGCGTGAGGTCAACGATTCACCCGCCTAACCGTCTGCCCGCCAAACCGTCTAACCGCCCTAGTCCCGTTTAGGTGCGCCCGCGACGTTCAGGAAAATCAAGTTCGTGCCGTTCGAGTTTGCGAACCCGAGATCGGGAAACCCGTCTCCGTTCAGGTCGGCGCCCGCAACGCCGTAGCTGACCGAAGTATCCTCGCCGATTGGGGTACGGGTCCAGCGCGTTCCCGTACCGTCATTTAGGTAGAGCTCGTTTCGTGCTCCGACGTTCGCAACGACGACATCGACATCGCCGTCACGCTCCACATCCAACAGCGCGATGGCGTACGACCGCTCCGACCCGCCCACGCGAACGCCATCGTTGAAGCTTCCTGTTCCGTCTCCCAGATAGATCCGGTTGGGCTCCCCGATGTTTGCGTTCACGATGTCGAGATGGCCGTCCCCGTTCACATCGGCGAGCGCCGCGGCCCGGGTCTCATCGCTGCCGGTGCCGTAGGGGCGTTGCTGCTCGAAGCCCAGTCGGCCATCGTTCAAAAGCACGGAGTTCGACTGCCCATCGCGGTTGGCGAGTACCAGGTCCGGATCGCCGTCTCCATCGACGTCGCCGACGGTCACCGCGATGGTCGAGCCGCGCCGCTCACCAAACTCGCGTTTCGGTCCAAACCGCCCGCTGCCGTCGTTCAAAAAGAGTCCGTTCGTCGCCCCCCGGTTGGTGACGAGCAGGTCCAAGTCGCCGTCCCGATCCAGGTCGTAGAGTTGAGCGCTTCGCGTGGGCTCGATCTCAGGCCCCACCGGCCAGGCCCGCGCGAAGCGACCGCTGCCGTCGTTCAGGTATACCCAGTTCTGGGCCATGTCATTCGCCACCACCACGTCGATGTCGCCGTCGCCATCCAAATCGCCTGCCGGGACGGCGTAGCTGGTCGCGCTGTACCGTCCCAGCGGATAGGACACGGTGAAGCGGCCCGCGCCGTTGTTCAGGAACACCTCATTTCGCTCTGGCCAGTGCCGACCGTTCGCGACGAGCGCGTCCACGTCGCCGTCGCCGTCCACGTCCGCGAACGTCAGTCCCGCGCTCAAGTGCTCTTCGACACCGAGCACGTGGCGGTTCGTCCACTGAAACGAGCGTTCCTGCGCCGCGAGAACAGCGGGAAACGCCAGAGCTGTCAGCGAGAGGCGGGTCACGTGAGATTCCTGTTTCGTATGAAGCCTTCCAATCTTAATGAATTACGATCGTCTCCAAGTGGGTCGGCCGGATCACGTGAGAACCTGGTGAAATCGTGGCTACGGCATCGACGAAGGGCACGATATTTCTCGTAATGGCCGCTTCCTGAGAAAATCCGTAGGGCAGCCGAAAGTCGTCCCAATGTGTCGGAATCACGATGGGCGGATGCCCCGTGACCCGAAGCAGGCGTTCGTCATACTTGTAGAGGCCCAATCGCGAGCCGTTGACGCCGGCCAAGAGGATGTCGGGGTGGATGCCCTCGAGCTCTCGCTCGATGAAATTCATCGATCCCATCGTCAGCACATCGTGGCGATCGAAGCGCGCCAAGAACATCAACGAGCCACCTTCGATGAACTGATCTATTCTGAGTGGCGCTCTGAGATTGCTGTTGCGGTCGTACCGTCGAGAGTCGAAGTAGCGCTTTTCGGCGAGGGCCGAGTGAACGGAGGGCACGACCCGAACGGAAAATTCGTCGAATTGGTAGTCCTCGCCACCTGCGACCGCGTACAACTGATCGTCGGGAATACTGTACGAGCGGAGTATCGTGATAGTGGTTTCAGTACCAATGACCTTGGCGCCGGTCTTTCTGGCAATGTACGGCACATCGCCCAAGTGATCGAAGTGGGCGTGGTGAATGAGAATGAAGTCGGCCCGAATAATGAGGCTGTCGATGAGCGCGGTATCCGATGGCGCCACCTCGGTGCGCGCAAAGCTCGGTCGGCGGTCGTCGGGGTGACCGCCGCCGCCATATTTGAAGCGTGAGATGTACGGGTCGACGAGCACGACGACGTTGCCATCGGATATCTCCCAACCCGCAGTGCCCAAGTATTTGAGCTGGAGAGGCGCCCTCTGCGCCCGAGCGTCCGACGGTGCGAGCACCATACAGCTCAGAAAGGCGGTTCCTAGCAAGGCTGCGTTGAGATGTCTCACAATGTTCCCCAATCGGTATGGTGCGGCAATCGGTTTGAGCCCCCAGGTGATTCTAACCCACGGTGCCAGGATGCGGCGAGCCCTGGGTACTGGCCGGGCCGCCCAATGCCGCTTCCCGGTGGGCGACGTTACCGTCCTCGGCGTCTTGTATGCTTGGGCGAGCGGGAGAAACTTGACAGAATGGAGAGATCGACGAGACTGCTCTCAGCGCATGGCACACTCACGAGGAACACGCCGGAGGGCTCGAGGTACGTGACGAACGCAGGGGACTCGACCGCACCTTCCCGTGACCCCGCGTAAGGCAAACCACTACCACGTGTATGTGGTAGAGCTCGACCCGTCCGTACTCGAGCGCAAGAAGTTCGCCGAGCGGAACCCCGATTACGTCGCGGGCAAACCTTGCGTGTACGTCGGCATGACCGGACTGACCCCTCAACAACGCTTCGACAATCACAAGCGCGGGTATAAGGCCAACCGGTACGTCCGCGATTACGGGTGGGAGCTGCGACCAGATCTCTTTCCGGACGGGAGCCCGTTTACGTACAGGGAGGCACAAAGCGTGGAGCGCGATGTGGCGCGCGAGCTACGTGCAATCGGGTATGCGGTGTGGCAGGAATAGCCTTGAAGCGCGGCTAGGCCGTGCACAGAGGCCGTGCCTCCGTCAGACACGTCGATGAGGTTCACACCAAGACCACACGTTCGGTCGCCCCGCGCAGTCCGAACCAAAGAAACGCGCTTGGTCGAGTTCTCGACATTTCCGGGGCGCTAGTGCGAAATCGAAAAGACAACCGATTGTAGTCGGTGCCGGATTGCCGCGGGACATCACTGACGCAGGAGCCACACCAACACGGGCCCCGTAATCCCCCCGAACACGGCGCCGAGCGCGAGCCAGCCCCCAAACGCGGCGGCGCCCAACACGCCAGAGGTCGGGTTCCCGACGACCCACCCGACGGTACTCGCCACCGGGCCGCTCACCACC
>JBFIZG010000183.1:0-6932 GCA_041604955.1 Gemmatimonadales bacterium
GCTCGCCGACCCCCAATTCAATTCTGGGATATGCGCTGTGGAGTTTCTACCAAAAACGAAGTTGGGCGACCGGTGTGAATGAGGCGCGGTGATGCGGCGTCGGGCCATCGTGATCGAGCGCCGCCAGGTGCTCCCCCGTGGCGTACCCTTTGTTCCCATCCCATCCGAACCCGGGATAGCGTTTCGCCAACAACACCATCAGCCGATCTCGACAACATTTGGCGAGGACCGCCGCCGCGGCAATCGACTGACAACTCGCGTCCCCACCAACGACCGCCTCGTGCTCGGCGCCAATCTCGGGCTGCGGCCTGCCATCGATCAAGACGTAATCGGGTTCGCATCCCAGCCGTGAGAGCGCACGCCGCATGGCGAGCGCCGACGCACGCCGGATGTTGACGCGGTCGATCTCACGCACCGAAGCCGCGCCGATCGACCAGGCGCGCGCGGAGTCGCGAATCTGGACGGCGACCTGCTCACGCCGTTTCGCCGTCATGAATTTGGAGTCGCGCAGACCCTCGATGGGAATCTGACCGGGAGTAAACACCACCGCCGCGGCGAACACCGGCCCTGCCAGCGGGCCACGCCCCACTTCATCGAGACCCGCAACTGCGGAATAACCCTGCGCCCAGAGCGCCGACTCGCGCTCGAGGGTTGGGGCGATCACCTACGTCTCGCGACGCTCTCTGATTCGAGCCGCTTTACCCGACAGCTCGCGAAGGTAGTAGAGCTTGGCTCGCCTGACGCGCCCGCGTCGAACCACCTCGATCTCGGCGAGGCTCGGTGAGTGCATCGGGAAGATGCGCTCGACGCCGACACCGGACGATACCTTCCGGACCGTAAACGTCTCGCTGATGCCTCCGCCGCGCCGCCCGATACATACGCCCTCGAACGCCTGGAGACGCTCCTTGTCACCCTCTCGCACCCGGACGGAAACCCGCAGCGTATCCCCCGCACCAAACTCCGGGATTCCCTCGCGGAGTCCCGACTGTTGGATCGCGTGTAGCTTGTTCATGATCATCCCCTCATCGATCGGCCTCGTGAGACCGTTCCGTTTCGTAGCGGGCCCAAAGGTCGGGACGCCGCGTTCGTGTCAGTTCTTCGGCTCTTGCGCGCCGCCACGCCTCGATGGCCGCGTGGTTCCCGCTCAGCAACACCTCGGGAACGTCCAGTCCGCGATATTCCGGCGGCCGCGTAAAGCTGGGCGGACTCAGCAGTCCGTCATACAGCGAATCAGTCGCCGCCGATTCATGGTCGCCCAACGCACCAGGTAACAGCCGCACCACCGCATCGACGACACAGAGAGCCGCAAACTCCCCTCCGGACAGCACGACGTCGCCAACGGAAAGCTCTTCCGTCCCCGGACGCATGGCAACACGCTGGTCGACGTCCTTGTAGTGCCCACACAACAGGGTCAGTTCCGACCCGACGCTGAACCGTACCGCATCATCGTGCTCAAACGACCGCCCGCGCGCCGACAGCAGCACCACGGGCGGCGCTGGATCGAGCGCATCCAATGCCTCGAAGAACGGCTCCGGTTTGAGCACCATTCCGGCGCCTCCACCGTACGGCTCGTCATCGACGGTCCGATGGCGGTCGTGCGTGTAGTCGCGCAAATTCACCACCCGGTACCGCACCAGACCCTTTTCGCGCGCCCGCCCCAGAATGCTCGTTTGGAGCGGCTCCCGAAACAGCTCGGGAAAGAGCGTCACGACATTGATGTCGAGCACGGCTACAACTCCAGCAACCCCGTCGGCAACTCGACCTCGATCACGCGCTCGGTCCGATTGAGCCCTCGGAGAATCGGCTCACGGAACGGGATCAGCACTTCCTTCCCGTCCACATCCACTTGGAGCAGCTTGCCCCCCGGAACGTCCAACAGGCCCACCGCCACACCCAGCACCTCGCCATCCGTCATCACACGCGACCCCGGAATTTCATGCGCGTACATCTCGTCGTCGCGCGGAGGGTTCAGATCCTGCTTCGGCATGCCGAGCAACACCTGGCTCCACGCTTCCAATTCGGAGCGGCTGTTGACCTCCTCGAACTTGAGCAGCCACTGCCGGTGATACGGCCGCGAGCGTTCGATCGTGACCGGCGCTCCCACGGGCACCCCGGCTTCATCGACCGGGGGCAACCGGCGATCGACGACAAGCAGTTCCTCCGGCTCATCCGTCAGCACCCACACGACGGCCTCGCCCTTCAGCCCATGAGGTTTTTGGAACCGCGCCACCGCGAGGTAGGCGCCTTCCATCGGGCCCTCAGCCTTCGGCGGGTGCTGTGGGCGCCGTGGGCGCTTCAGACGGTGCCGCCGCATCAGCGGCCGCTGCCGCAGGTGGCTCCGTCGCCGGCTCCGTCGTGCCGTCAAACACCCCGGCCTTCTTGAGCAACGAGCGAACCGTGTCGGACGGCGTCGCGCCCTTGGCCAACCACGCCCTCGCCTTGTCGGCGTCGACTTTGAGGTCCACGGGGTCGGTTCGCGGATTGTAGTGCCCCAACGTCTCCACGAAGCTCCCGTCGCGTGGATTCCGCTTATCGGTCACCACGATGCGGAACACCGGCTGTTTTTTTCGCCCAACTCGTCGTAATCGAATACGTGTTGCCATGCCTGTTCCTTCGGTTATCGCAGGCCGAGACCGAACCCCGACCCACCCATGTGCTTCATCATCTTCTTCATCTGCTCGAACTGCTTGAGCAGCTGGTTGACTTCCTGCACTGTCCGACCCGCCCCCTTGGCGATCCTGAGGCGTCTCGACCCATTGATCATCGACGGTTTCCGACGTTCCACCGGCGTCATAGAAAGCACGATGGCTTCCAAATGCGTCAACCGTCGAGGATCGACCTTCGCCTGCTTGAGCAGCTTCGTGTTCACCCCGGGCAACATTCCCAGGAGTCCTTCGAGCGGCCCCATCTTCTGAATTTGGCGCATGGCCACCAGAAAATCTTCCAGGTCCATGCCCTTCTTCGACGTCGCCTTCTTCGCGAGCCGCTCGGCATCTTCCAGCTTGACCGCGTCCTGAGCGCGCTCGACCAATCCCACCACGTCGCCACGCTGCAGGATCCGACCGGCCATCCGGGCCGGGTCGAATACGTCCAGGGCATCGAGCCCCTCGCCCACGCCGACGAACTTGATCGGCGCCCCCGTCACACCGTAGATCGAGAGCGCCGCACCACCGCGCGCATCGCCGTCCAGCTTCGTGAGAATCACCCCGGTGATTCCCAGCGCTTCGTGGAACCCCGACGCGATCCTCACCGCATCCTGGCCCGTCATGCCGTCGGCAACGAGCAGGATCTCGTGCGGAGACAGCGCTTTCTTCATCCGAACGAGTTCGGCCATCATCTCGTCGTCGATCTGCAACCGGCCCGCCGAATCGATCAGCACCGTCCGGGCACGCGTGTGTTCGGCTGACGCGACCGCCGCCTTGGCCACCGCCACCACGTCATCGCCGGCATCGGTGTGCTCCCCGCGCCGAAACACCGGTACACCGGCCTTTTCACCGAGCTGTACGAGCTGCTCTTCCGCCGCCGGTCGATAGACGTCCGCGGCGACCAGCATCGGCGCCTTTTGCTCGCGCTTGAGTCGCGCCGCGAGCTTTGCCGCCGTCGTCGTTTTACCCGACCCCTGGAGCCCCACCAACAGCACCACGGTCGGCGGCACCGTCGCAAAGTCGAGCGGCGCGCGCTTCTCACCGAGCAGCGCAACCAGTTCGTCGTGGACGATTTTGACGAGCTGCTGGCCCGGACTCACACTCTTGATGGTGTGGAGCCCAACGGCTTTCTCGCGCACGCGCCCCATGAAGTCGCGCGCCAGCTCGTAGCTCACGTCCGCCTCGAGCAGCACCCGGCGAATCTCCCGAAGACCCTCTTTCACGGCGTCTTCGGTCAGCACGCCGCGGCCGGTCAACTTGCCGAGCGCGGCTGTCAGCTTCTCGGATAGGGCGTCAAACATAAAGCCTCTCAATATAGAGGGGCGCCCCACCCTCCGCCAATGCCGCGCACTGGTAGGCAGTGGGATCACCCACTCCTACCAGTGGCGTTATGCGAGAGATGTCGCTTCGGTAGGCGTCAGCTCGGCCTCGGACTGCGCGATACAGGTCGCCGCCGAGAGATCGCCGGTGACATTCACCGCCGTGCGCAGCATATCGAGAATCCGGTCGACACCCAAAATGAGGGCAATTCCGGTTTCGGGAACGCCCGCGTTTTGGAGGACAAGGACGAGCGTGATGATGCCCGCGCTGGGCACGCCGGCGGCCCCTACCGACGCCAAGGTCGCCGTCAACACCACGGTGAGCTGCGCCGTCCAGTGCAGGTCGATGCCGAACACCTGGGCGATGAACATGACGGCGACGCCCTGGTAGAGGGCGGTGCCGTCCATGTTGATGGTCGCGCCCAGCGGCAGGACAAAGCTCGCCACCCGGTTCGACACGCCGAGTTCCTTCTCGGCGACCGCAATGGTGACGGGGAGGGTCGCGTTGGAGCTCGAGGTGGAGAATCCGAGAATCTGCGCTTCCCGAATCCGCCGGAAGAAGTACAACGGGTTCAGGCCCCCGATGATCCGGACCGCCAGGCTGTACGTGACGGTCCCGTGAATCAACAGGCCGATGATCACCGTAACGGTATACAGCGCGAGACTCTGGAGGATATCGAAGCCGAATTCCGCCGTCACGGCCGCGAGCAGCACGAAAACGGCGTAGGGCGCCGTTTTCATGATCCACCCGATGACGATCATGGAGATCTGGTTGACCGCCTCGAAGAACCCCAGGAACGCGCGTTTGTGTTCGTCGTTCAGCAACGACGCCGCCGCGCCGAACACGAGCGTGAACACGATGAGCGCGAGCATGTCACCGTTCGCTGCCGCGCTCACCGGGTTCGAGGGAATCATGCTAAGGAGAATGTCCGCGACACTGGGGCGCTCCTCCGCGAGGGCAATTCTTCCTTCGCTCTCGGGAGCGTAGTCCTGCATGAGTTGCTCGCGCGACTCGGCCGCGACGCCGCTGCCCGGTTTCACTATGTTCGAAAGCGTGAGCCCGATCGTGACCGCGATCGCCGTCGTCGTGATGTAATAGGCGACGGTCTTGCCACCAAACCGTCCGAGCGTGCGGAGATCCCCGAGGCTCGCGACGCCCACGACCAAGGAGGCAACCACGAGTGGGATGACGATCATGGTGATCGCCTTGATGAACGCCGTGCCCAGCGGCTTGACAACGAGGATGCTGTTGACCAACCAATCGGCGCCGACGAGGTTTGCGAACACGCCGACCAGGGCTCCGAGCACCAACCCGATAGAGATCTTCGTGTATAGTTTCATTATCTCGCCATGAATACGTCGTTCACGTGATTACCGAACCTTCCCTCATCCGAGCGATCGTCATGATCGGCTTTGGCGCGCTGGCCGGCGGGCTCACCAACGCCGTCGCGATCTGGATGCTGTTCCATCCGTATGAGCCCAAGGGCGTGAAGCTGTTCAAGCTTCACGGCGCTATCCCAAAAAACAAGCCCCGTCTCGCAAAGACCATCGGACGGACGGTGGGGCAGCGTCTGCTCACGTCGGACGATCTCGCACGACAGTTGAGTGCTCCGGCTATCCGACAGGCGTTTGAAGACGCGGTCACCGCATTCGTCCGCTCAATGCTCGAAACCGAACGTGGGTCGCTTCGCGAAACACTCCCGGCGGGTCTGCTCACCGAGATCGAAGGCGTGATCGACCAGGTCGGGACCATCGTAACCGACCGGGTAACGGAGTATGCGGCAACGGACGGGTTCCAGGAAACGGTGACCTCATTCCTAACCCGCGCGACTGAAGAAGTTCGCGACCGACCGATCGGCGCGCTCCTGACCGAGGCGCGGCGTACCGCCATCAGGGCCCGCGTGGAACAGTGGATCGGCGAGGCCACGCAAAGCCCCGAGTTGGACCGTGTGATCGAGGGATGGATCAATCGGAAGATCGTGGATCTGGCGGGTGATCACACGCCGCTCATCGAGCGCCTTCCCGCCGGTCTCGTCGCCGCCGTCGAAAAAGAGATCGCCGACTCCCTTCCCAAGATCATCGACCGCGTCGCAGCCGTCCTAGGCGACCCCGCCTCACGACGACGCGTTCAGCGGGCGCTCCACGACTTGTTCCAACGGTTTGTCAGGGACCTCATGTTGCACGAGCGGATCGTTGCGCGTCTGGTCGTGACCGAGAACACGGTGGCGCGTCTCCTCGACAAGTTCGAGCAGGACGGCGCCGACCAAGTGGTCGAGGTGCTGCGTCAGCCCGAAATGCGATCGCAGGTGGCCAAGAACGTGAACGACGCGATGGTGGGTTTCCTACGCCGCCCGCTCGCCGACCACATCGAGCGCTTGGGGCCGGAGCGACTCGAGGGCGTACAGAAGACGATCGCGGAACACATCATCGCGGCCCTGAGAGATCCGAAGACAAGAGAGTACGGCGTCGAGAAGCTCGACAACGCGCTCGAATCCACCGAGAAACGAACGTGGGGAGACCTGCTGCGTTATCTCCCGCCGGAACAGGCTGCGGCGTGGCTCCAAGACGCATCCCGTTCGGAGCGCGTCCAGGAATGGATCGCAGACGGAACCCGAACCGCGCTCCGATCGCTGCTCGACCGTCGTATCGGCAAACCTGCGGACTGGCTGCCCGAGGGCGCCGTCGATCGTCTGGCCTCCCAACTCTCCCCGGTCCTCTGGGAATGGACACAGAGCCAGGTTCCCGGGGTCGTCGCCAAAATCGACCTCGAGACGATGGTCGAGGAGAAGGTGCTCAGCTTCTCATTGGAGCGGATGGAAGAAATCGTGCGGAGAACCACGCAGCGCGAGCTGGACTTGATCGTGCGACTCGGCTACGTGCTCGGCGCGATCGTCGGGACGGTCGCGTATGTGATTTCGTTGTTTATTTAGACGGGAGGACGGGAGGACGGGAGGACGGGAGGACGGGA
>JBFIZG010000184.1:0-6909 GCA_041604955.1 Gemmatimonadales bacterium
CGCTACCTCGTCAACGACGCCTGTGTCCTCCTCGGAAAGCCGAACGCGTACGGATCGATCTTTCGGTTCGAGGGGCAGGCGTCAGTGTTCTACGCGTCTGAGGGTCCCTGTTACCGGTGCCTGTTCCAGGAACCCCCGCCGCCCGGTTTAGTGCCGTCTTGTGCCGAAGGCGGAGTGCTCGGCGTGCTGCCCGGAATCATCGGCAGCATCCAGGCGCTGGAGACCATGAAACTCATTCTCGGTAAGGGGAGTGTGTTGGTGGGGCGTCTGGTGTTGTTCGACGCGCTCCAAATGCGGTTTCGGGAACTCGCATTGCGCAAGGATCCGGCGTGCCCGGTGTGCGGACCGGAGCCCTCAATTACAGAATTGATCGATTACGAAGCCTTTTGCGGCGTGGGCGTGGAGCCGCCGTACGCAGGGGCGGAGGTAGCCGCCAAAGACCTGGCCGACGAGTTGGCCGATGGTCAGGATCTGGTCCTGATCGACGTGCGAGAGCCGCACGAATGGGAGATCTGCCGGATCGATGGGGCGACACTCATCCCCCTGCGCGCACTCCCGGAACGGTTGCGTGAGTTGGACGGGCATGACGCGTTCGTTACATACTGTCACACCGGCGTCCGGTCGATGCAGGCACTCGAAGTTCTCAAGGCAGCCGGGTTCTCCCGCGTGCGGAGCCTTTGCGGCGGCATTGATGCGTGGTCGACCGACGTGGACCCGTCTGTGCCACGATATTGACCTGCGAAGCCGCGGGCCTTGGGGGTGAATCGTTGTCCGCCTCCGATACTGCCTGAAGCCCGGCCGACATCTCCTCCCGCTTTCGTTTCTCATCATCATCCCCGACGCGTTACTCTACAATTGCAACGGTCGTTGGAAGCGGCAGTTTCCCGAACCGCACCACGACGCCGCGACGATTCAGGAGAAGGTCGGGCCGATTCCGTTGGCGGTATTCGTTACGCTCCGATCGACGCTCTTTGCGACGACCGAGCCGGACGACTATTCTCGTGCAATGCCGGCGCCCGACCAGATATCGACCATTCACCAGCTGCTGGATCTTCCCGACGATGGGCGACGACACGAACTCCTCGACGGCCGGCACGTAATCACACCGAAACAAGGGAGACACCACCAGAGCGCGATTCGGGGGCTCCTGAAGATGCTCAGCGGGCAGCTGCGGATGCGGCCAGACCTCGACGTGATGATTAGTCCCTCGGAGGTCATACTCGGGCCGCGAACGCTCGTGCAACCCGATCTCTTCGTCGTGAAACAGGATCCGGCCCGGCCGATCCAAACGTGGGCCGACGTGGGTGTCCCCGTCTTAGCCGTGGAGGTCCTGTCGCCGGACACCGCGGATCGAGACCGCGGTGTCAAACGGGAAATTTATCTTGACGCCGGTGTTCGGGAATATTGGATGGTCGATCTCGACCGGCGGTTGGTAGAACGGTGGCGGCCGTTGATTGTGGCGCCGGACGTCGAACGGAAAACACTCTGGTGGTCGCTCTTGAACGACGTTGCGGGCAAGATCGATCTGTCGGAGTTCTTCGCTCAGGTGTTGAGGGAGGACTGATCGGCTGGTGTGTAATTGAAGGGTTGGGGACTTCCCGGATGACCGTTTCGCCTGCCCGGGGGGGTACCATTGCGAATCGATCGAGCGTCTCGGCCCCCGGCACGGTCGGCGATGACGCTCGCAACATGAAGACGCGGGGATGAAACCTAATACGACGCTACAAACCGTCGCAGCGGCCCTACTGATCATGCTTGCCCCGGCGGCCGCTGCACAGAGCCGCTGCGAGACGAATAACTGCCGTACTGTAATTCCCGGGACTCGTTACGACCGGGGAAAGCTGCATCGTACAATCTTCGGTTCTCGACATCGAGACGTCTGGCGCACGCCGGTTCAGGTCGAGGTGCTCGATCTCGGCGAGTTTGCCGGCGGACTCAGCCCGTTACGGCTTGGCGGCGGAGGTCAAACGAGGTCGCTGCACTTCCGAGGCGCCGATGGCAGGCGCTACGTGTTTCGATCGGTGGACAAGGATGCGACCCAGGGTCTCCCAGCCGAGTTGGCGATGACCTTTGTGGACGGGGTGGCACAGGATCAGATCAGTGCGCTCCATCCGTACGGAGCACTGGTCGTCGCGCCGCTCCTCGAGGCAGCGGGCGTGTTGCACGTTGAGCCGATCCTGATGCTGATGCCGGACGATGAACGGCTCGAGGCGTACCGGGCGGAGTTCGCGGGTCTCCTCGGGATGATCGAGGAGCGGCCGGAAGGAGAAGCAAACGGGGTACCGGGATTTGCCGGTGCGAGCGACGTCGTCGGCACCGATGATCTCTTTCAAAGGTTGGCTGCAAGTCCTGACACCTTGGTTGACGCGCGAGCGCTTCTGACAGCCCGGTTGATGGATGTCTACGTTGGCGATCGGGATCGTCACACGGATCAATGGCGTTGGGCGCTGTTCGATCACCATGGACCCGCCCGGTGGCAACCGATTCCTCGTGACCGAGACCAGGCATTCGTCGGGTTAGACGGCGTAGTTATCTCCGTTGCACGGACATATCAGCCCGCACTCATACGGTTTGGGAAGGACTACCCAAATATTTGGGGTGCCACCTACAGTGGTCGGGGGATCGACAGACGCCTCTTGAGCGAACTCGATCGCCAAGCGTGGGACTCGGTGGCGGTGGCGCTTCAACAACGGCTTTCCGACCCGGTGATCGAAAAGGCCGTACGGCGACTCCCCAGTGAAGTTCACGCTCTCAACGGAGCGTGGCTCGTCGACGCACTGAAGGCTCGTCGAGATCGTCTTCGCGACATGGCGATGCGTTACTACGCGTTGTTGGCGAGCGAACCTGATGTTCACGGCAGCGATGTCTCAGAGCACGTCACCGTGACGGGCGTGGGCGGCGGCGCCGTCGAGGTGAAGATCTATTCCACGCGGCCGCCGGTGGAGCCACCCCATTTTCGGCGCATCTTCAATCCGAACGAGACGAGAGAGGTTCGGCTCCTCATGCACGGTGGGGATGACCGTGTCGTGATCGGGGGCCGTCGTGCACGACGAGTCCTCATCCGTGTCGTGGGTGGAGCGGGAGATGATGAGCTGGCTGACTCGTCAGGAGCGCGAGGTGGAGAGCCGATCTTGTTCTATGACGGACGTGGGAACGATCGCATCGAGCGGGGGACGGGCACGCGTGTTGTCCAAGTGCCCCGGCCGGAACCCGATCTCCACGAGCGTTTTCCGCCGCCGTCGGCTCCTGACCCTGCTGTGCGAGAGCCACAGAACTGGGGCGGCTTCCGGCTTCCACAGATTTGGTTGAGTGGTGGCTCCGACCTGGGTCTCCTGGCCGGGGGCGGGTTGCTGTACTACAAGTACGGCTTCCGGCACTCGCCGTACCGCTACCGGATTGATCTGCGTGCCGCGTACGCGACCGCTGCAGCGACCGGTCGAGCCGAGTTCGTGTTGACCGCTCCCCGCGTCGCCAATCGAATCGACGCATCATTGCAGATGCGGTGGTCTGGCATCGAGGTCATTCGTTTTTACGGCTTGGGAAACGGAACGTCTCGGCGCCCGCCCGACGGTATCTCCAGAAAAGAATTCTTCGAGGTTGACCAGCAGGAGTTCTTGCTCGAGCCGTCGTTTGCGGTGACCCTCGCTCAAGATGTGCGGTTAGCAGGCGGTACATTCTTCAAGATCGTGCACACGGAGCGCAATGCGGGCACGAAGTTGGCCGCAACGCTTCCCGATCAGACCGGCAGAACCAGGAAACATGTTGGTGCGACGCTCGGACTCACTGCCGATACGCGGGACGAACCTCGCGCACCGAACAGTGGGTTCTTGATCAATCTGCATGGTACCTACAATCATGGGCTGTTTGACGAACTCCAGAGCTACAGCGCCATCCGCGGGCACGTCGCAACGTACCTGAGCCCTGGCAGCCCTCCTGCCACACCCACGGTGGCCGTACGAATCTCGGCGGCCAAGATCTGGGGCGGTTTCCCCTTTTACGACGCGGTTTTTCTGGGCGGAAGCCAAACGCTGCGCGGATTCGACCGGGAACGGTTTGCGGGGCGCGCGGCGGTTCTTGGTAACCTGGAATTGCGACTACCCATCGGGCGACACCGCGTTCTCGTTCCGGGCCGCATCGGCGTGTTTGGGTTGGTGGATGCGGGACGGGTGTATTTCGAGCAAGACACGGCGAATGAGATTCACGTTGCCGTGGGCGGCGGTCTGTGGTTGTCGTTTTTGGGTCGTCACAACACGGCCCGGATCTCGATGGTGCGGAGCGCTGAAGGCGTGCGTGTATACGCCAGGGGCGGATTTCTCTTTTAGTCGAGCCGTCGTCGTCGTTCAAACCCGTTGTTCCGCCGTCGGTACGTCACGAACACGAGTACGGTCTTGCTGAATGTCCGTTACCGTGGTAACTGCACTAACGTAGGCTGAAGCCATCCACTCGGTCTGGAGGCCACCATGTACGCAATGATGTTGCAGACGGTGCTCAGCGACACACTTGAAGCACTGCGCCGTCAGGCGCCAACACTGCTGATATTCGCGGCCCTGCTATTGCTTGGATGGGTGTCCGCGAAGCTGCTCAGCGTGTGGACGCGACGGCTGATCACTAGGGCACTCGGCAGGGCGATTCGGAGTCCGGCCGTGGGGGACGCGCTGGCGAGCACGGGTACCGGAGCAACCGTCCCCAAGGTGATCGGCGCCTTCGTCTTCTGGGTGGTGCTGCTGATCTTTGTTGCGGCGGCGATCGACACGCTTGGCTTTGCCGCGCTGACCGATTCTCTTAGTCAAGTCGTGTATTACCTGCCGAATGCCGTGGCCGCGATCCTCGTTGTGTTGGCCGGGGTCATTCTGGGCGCGGTGGCCCGAAATGCTGTTTCCAGGAGTGCCGCAGCGGCGGCCGTGCCCCAAAGCGATGCCGTTGGGCGTCTTGCCCAGACCACCATCTTGACGATCGCGCTCGTCGTGGCGCTCGAACAGCTCGGTGTGAGTGGACGACTCCTCGTGATTCTCGTGGCGATGGTGATTGGGACGATGTTTGCGGGAGCGGCGCTCGCATTCGGATTGGGTGCCAAAGCCGCCGTTAGCAACATCGTCGCCTCGTACTACGTCAACCAAACGTATCGCATCGGACAGCGGATCCGAATCGGCACGACTGACGGCCAGATCATCCGTACGACACCCACCGCCGTCGTTCTCGACACCGACCAGGGCCAGGTCATGATTCCCGCCCAACGATTCGCGGAGGAGCCATCGGTACTGGTGACGGAGACCTCATGACGACCGTAGAAGAGCGATGCGCAAAGGCCTACGCCCAAACCCATCCGGTCAACGCGAGTCGGCGGCTGGAAAAGATGCCGGCCGACGTGAGCGTGGCGTTCCTGAAGCAGCTTCCGGCAGCCACGACCCGGGACATTCTCGCCGCAATGCAGATAACCGCGGCAGCGGAATGCTTGACATCGCTGCCGCTCGAAACCGCTTCGCCGATTCTCAGCGCGTTGCCGGCCGATCACGTGGTTCGTCTGTTACGTTTGATGCACCGCGACCAGGCGGATGTGTTTCTCGCGGCGATGCCGGCTGCCCGGCGCGAACAGATTGGCGGTCTCATGCGTTTTCCGGCCAACACGGCTGGAGCGATGATCGATGCGTCCGTGTTGACGGTATCCGAGGATCTCACGGTTGGCGATGCTCAGCGGGAGTTTCGCCGGGCGGCCGGGAGCAGCTACTACTACATCTACGTGGTGAGCCGCGATCACCGATTGGTTGGCGTCTTGGACGTGCGCGAGCTGTTCACCGGGGTCAAGACCGACTCGATCAAATCGGTGATGCGACCCAATCCCGTGAGTGTTCCTCCCCTCACCGATCTCGCCACTCTCGCGGCTCACGGCGCCTGGACGAACGTCGACGCGTTACCGGTGACGGCGCGTGACGGGCGCATGCTTGGCATCGTTCGCCATCGCACTGTGCGACAGCACTTGAGGCCGACCGAGAGTCTGGGTCTGGAGCACGTCGGCGCGACCGTGACTCGCTTAGGGGAAATCTATTGGGCGGCCATGGGTGCGTTCATCGCCACGGCCGCCGCGGTTGCCGCTCGTCAAACTTCGGTCGACCACACGGGGGACCACCATGACTGACACACTCCATCCATCTCGGGCCTTAGCACGGGACTTTTTCGACGCATACCCCACCGAGGCGGCGGCGCTACTCGACACGGTCTCGCCAGCCGAGATCGGGGAGCTCGCCGCACGCGAGACGCCGAGCCGGTCGGCACCGGTGCTGTCGCGACTGCGCACGGACGTGCTGGCCGAAACCCTGGCACGGATGAATGACGCTGCGGTCAAACAGATCGTACCGGCGCTCGACCCCTCACGCACCGTCCCGGCGATCGCGCGATTGGATGATGGCACTCGGGAGCGACTGCTCTCGCTCATGGATAGTGGGGTGGCGCGCGAGTATAAGACGTTGATGACATACTCCCCGGGCACCGCAGGGAGCATGATGGACCCGGCGGTCGCGATACTTCGTCCGCACAACGTGGCACGCGAGGCGCTGGCCCAACTGCGACGACGTCGCGACAAATCTGTCCATAACGTCTATCTCGTCGATGACGACGGAAAGCTCGTTGGGCGTGTGCGCGTGCTGGATCTTGCCGTGGCCGACCCGAACGCCCGCTTGGAGACGTTGATGATTGGGGATACGACCAGCGTTCCTGCGACGGCCCCTGAGACCGAGGTTGTTGAAATCGTCGAAGAAGGGCGGGTCAGCAGCGTGCCGGTCGTCGATTTTGAGGAACGGTTGATCGGGGTGATTCGGTACCCGGAACTCGTCACGGCAGCCGCGGAAGAGCTCAGCGTAGACATTCAGAAGATGGTTGGCGCAAGCCGTGACGAGCGCGCGCTATCGCCGGTCC
>JBFIZG010000185.1:0-6878 GCA_041604955.1 Gemmatimonadales bacterium
GGGACACGCATCGGGCGAACGTCGCTCTCGGGAGAAGTCATTCTCGCGTCGCTCAACCCCGACGTGGGGGAAACCAGAAACCCGTGGGGGTTGCACCTCACGGCGGGGTACATGATGACGGGAAAGACGCAGGCATTGATCAGATTCGACGGTCTCGACGCCGATGCCATCGCCGGGCGAAGCGATCTCATCATCTTCGGATTCAACGCGTGGCCCACCACCGTCACGGAGTTTCAAGTCAACTACGTGATCGATACGGGCGATGCCGCGTTCGACCACCATCAACTCTTGGTGAATTTCCAGTTTGGCTTCTAGTCTCCGTCAAATTCACCATAAGGAGTAGTCATGAGCTGGGCTCAGCAGTGGACCGAAGCGGTGATGGAAGCGTTCGCCCACCTGCGCAATGCCGTCACGGGGGTGATTCCCAACGTGATCGGCGCGCTGGTCATCCTCGGCGCCGGCTATTTCATCTCGAAGATCGCACAAAAGATCATCGTGGGCGTCCTTCGAAAGGTCGGCTTGGACAGGGCGAGCAGCGCGGTCGGCACCACCACGCTACTCGAGTCGGTGAATGTCCGAGCGACACCCTCGGCAATCGTCGGCGCGCTGATGTTCTGGTTCTTCATGCTCGTGTTCCTCATTGCCGCGACCGACACGCTCGGTCTTGAAACCGTCTCCGCGACCGCGGCATCCCTTGCCGAATACTTTCCCAACGTCATCGCGGCGTTGGCGATTCTCGTGATCGGCGCCCTCGGGGCCCGCATCGCGCGAGAAGCGGTCCGCAACGGTGCGGAACGGATCGGCGTCGAATTCGCGGGCCCACTCGCGCAGGTCGTCTACGGAGCGTTGCTCGTCGTCATCGTTTCCCTGGCGGTCGGGCAGCTCAGGATCGAGACGGCGCTCGTCGACCGGACGGTCGAGGTCATTCTCCTCGCAGGTGGCGCCGCCTTTGCCATAACGCTCGGTCTCGGCACCCGTGACGTGGCAAAGAACCTCATCGCTGGGATGTACGCGCGTGACATCTACCGACCGCACATGACCATGACGGTTGGAAGTAATTCGGGAACGGTCGAGGAAGTGGGCACCGTCAACACCCGGATCAGGACCACCACCGGCGAGGCGATTTACATCCCGAACGGCCAGCTCATGGAGACGATCGTACGGGAATCCGCCCCGGCCGACGGCGCATGATTCGCATGTCGTTCATGCTGACTGCCCACACATCGGGAGAACGAAACGATGGATGAAGCGACGCGCAATTTCTTCGAGCGTCATCTGTTCACAATCGCTGGCACGCCGGTCACCGTGGCCACGCTTCTCAGCGCCCTGACCATCGTCATTGCCGCACTCGTGGTTTCGTGGTTCTTGCAGCGAGTGCTCGTGCGACCCTTTCGACGCGCGACCGTACAAGACGGGACGATCGCCGCCATCCGCAGGCTGATCCACTATGCCGTGGTTCTCGTGGGAATGGGCATCGCCCTCGACACGCTCGGCATCAACCTCGGCGCGTTGTTCGCAGCCGGAGCGTTCTTTGCCGTCGCGCTCGGTTTCGCCATGCAGAACATCGCGCAGAACTTCGTTTCAGGTGTGATCTTGCTGGTGGAGCGGACGATCAAGCCGGGCGACGTGCTGGAGGTGGAAGGCAGGGTGGTCCGCGTCGTTGAGCTTCGCATACGGTCGACGCTGGTCCGCACACGCGACGACGAAGATCTCATCGTTCCCAATTCAGTGCTCGTGCAGTCAACGGTCAAGAACTTCACGCTTCGGGATTCGCTGTTTCGCCTGAACACGACGGTGGGAGTGGTCTACAGCTCCGATCTCGAGGCGGTGTTTCGGGAACTGCGGTCGGTGGCGGCCGCGCTTCCCTGGCGGTACAAGGCGAAAGATCCACGCGTGTTCTTGACCGACTTCGGCGATTCGTCCGTCAACTTTCGCGTATCGGTCTGGATCGAGGATCCGTGGGACGCCCGCGTGTTGCTCTCGAACCTGAACGACGCGATCTGGTGGGCACTCAAGAACGCCGGCATCGTGATCGCCTTCCCACAGCTCGACGTCCACTTGGACCCGCCCGTGATGCAATCGATTGAGCGGCTGTCGGCGGGATCGCCGGCCGCATGACCCCGGCGTTGCTCGTGATTTCACACCCAAACCCGGTGTAGACCTGTGACAGATTTCGTCAATCAATGGTTGTTCGACCCGACGGTCGGAAAATTCGTGAGCGCCTTTGTCGGTGTGCTGATCATTTACGTCATCTTTCGATTCGTGCGACGACGCGTCACGCAGGCCATCAAGGATGCGGATGCGCGGTACCGCACGAGAAAGCTCCTCGGATTCCTGGGCTTTGTGGTCGGCGTCGCGTTTCTTGGCGCGGTGTTCTCCGACCAACTGGGGTCGCTCACCGTCGCGTTCGGGGTCGCCGGCGCCGGGATCGCGTTCGCCCTCCAGGAGGTCATCGTGAGCGTGGCCGGATGGCTGGCCATTTCGTTTGGCAACATGTTCAAGACCGGAGACCGGGTGTTGCTTGGCGGCGTCAGAGGAGACGTAATCGACATCGGTGTGTTGCGTTCCACGATCATGGAGTGCGGTGAATGGGTAAAGGCCGACCAGTACAGCGGCCGGATCGTTCGTATCGGGAACAGCGCGGTCTTCAAGGAACCCGTTTACAACTATTCGGGTGACTTTCCCTTCCTGTGGGACGAAATCGTCGTCCCGGTGAGCCACGACAGTGACGCGACCCTCGCCCGGTCCGTCATCGTGGACATCGCCAACGCCGTCCTAGGCGATTACGCCAAACGAGCGGGTGCGGGGTGGGGGAAGGTGGTCAAGGCATATCGAATCGAGAACGCCAGCGTCGACCCGATGGTCACGATGACCGCCGACCAGAACTGGATGGAATTTACCTTGCGCTACATCGTAGATTACAAGATGCGACGGAGCACCAAAGATCAGCTGTGGGTCCGAATCCTCGACGCGTTTGCGCGTACCAACGGGCAAGTCGCCATGGCCGGGGCCACCCTGTACGTCACGACGCCGCCGCTCGACGTCAACGTGTCACAGGCGCGGGCTGGATGAGCCATCGCGTTAGGCGCAGCGCCTTCTCGTGGATCGTGGTCGCCGGCGGTCTGGTGGGGTGCAACGCCGGCGTGCCCGATCGAGATCAGTTCCCCGCCCCGGACACGGTGGCCGCGTTTGTCGACGACACACTCGCAGTGGATTCGGTCCTCCCCACGGAGCCGAACTCCGCGGCGACGGACAGCATTCTTCCGGTCCCGCAAGAACGCGAACCCCTCACCGCGGTGGTCGACAGTATGCGCGCCGAAATCGCGCGGCTCACCGCGGCAGTCTCGGCGTTGCAGCCCACCGGCGTGAGCCTGCCGGGAACGCCGCTTCAACAACCGGCCGCGCTCGCCGATACCGGTGCCGTGGACACGGGCGATCGGGTCCGGGAAACGGCCGAATCGGTCCGGAACTTCGGCCTCCGGGCTTTCTGGGCACTCGTGCTCCTCGTCCTCTCGTGGCTCGTGATTCGCGCCGCCGCGTGGCTGCTCGAAGTACTTGCGGAGCGCTCGGCGGCGCAACGCCTCCTGTTCAAGAAACTCATCCCCGTCGTTCGCCTGGTCATTTGGGGGGCCGTGCTCTACCTGATCGTTGCCGGTGTGTTCGACGTCGATCGATCGGGTCTATTGGCCGCGACGGCAGCGCTGGGCGTGGGCATCGGGTTCGCCGCACAAGGAGTGCTCAAAAACATCTTCGGCGGGCTCATTATCATCTTCGACCAACCGTTTCAGGTCGGTGACAAGATCAAGGTCGGTGGGACGTACGGTGAGGTCGTCGCTATCGGTATGCGATCGACTCGGATCGTCACGCCGGACGACAACCTCGTCTCCGTTCCCAATTCACAGGTCGTTGAAGACCAGGTCGCAAACGCCAACGCTGGCGCCCTCGACTGCCAGGTCGTGGTTGACCTCTACGTTCCCGGCTGGGTCGACGTGATGAAAGCCAAGGCCATCGCCTACAGCGCCGCCGCCAACTCGAAATACGTGTACCTCAAGAAACCGATCGTAGTAAACGTGAAGGACGAGTTCAAAGAGACATTTCTCACTCACCTCGTCGTCAAGGCGTACGTGCTCGACACCCGTTACGAGTTCGTGTTCGCCAGCGACATCACGGAGAGCGCAAAAACAGAGTTCCTGAAGCATGAGATGCTCACCCCCGAGATCGGCATGCGGGTCTTTCGCGAGACAAAGCGCGGCGCGGAAACCCCGGCATGGCAACAGGGTGACGCGTGACCCGCACGGCCACACCGTTGGACTCGACCCCCGGGGTCCCGGACTCACACGTGCTCCCTCCCTCATCCGAAGCTGAGCGGGCGTTCGGCGACTCCTTGAACAACATCAGCCGGGAGATTCACCACCAGCTCCAAGAGGGTCGCACGCGCCTGCGCGCGACGCTGCTCGAACCCCTCGAGCAAACCGTCCGGGAGGCGGCGGCAATCCACCGACGGATCGCCGAACAGGCAAGATTCGCCGATGGGGAGGTGGGCGACAAGGATCTATGGCTTCGCGTCGCCGCGTACCGTGACGCGGTCCAGACCCAAATCATCGGCACCATCGGAAGACAGTTGACCGAAGGTGAATTGGGACACGCGATGAGCCAGACGTGGCTCGAGACATTGCAGCGCATTGCGAACGCGGGTTCGACCGTCGAGGTCGAGGTGCGAGTGCCGGAAGATCCGACGCTGTTCGAGAGCGACGACAGTGATTCGGCCTGGCATCGCCTGCGCAAATTCGAGGTGCGTACACGTCGGCGGCTCTCCGCGTTTCCCCGAACCGTCGTCGCCGGACTGCGGAAGCTCGTGCGCCGACCGCCACGCGAAGCAACGGGCTACACCCGCCTCGTCCCCGTCCGACCCATCGTCGATTATCACCTGCAGGTTCGTATACCGGAGGTGCTCCGCGGGATTCACGACGATCAGCAGCAAGCCGTGGCCCAACGGGTCGCACAGTTGGAGAACGCTGTGACGGCATGGACCTACGACGTGCTCGGTGCGGAAGCGGCTTTGGATCGCGCGGTTTTCCATCGGCCTGAATCCCTTCGTTCGGACGCCGCCGAGGACCCGTCCGACGCCGCCGAAGCGGATCGAGACGAGGACCCGCGAACCCGGCCCGAACTCGAGCAGTTCGCCGCCGCCTTGCAGACCGCTCTCGACGCGGCTACCGAACACCCGCTCGAGATCGCGGTGGACGAGGAGCCGCTCGAGGCGGCGGCCGCCGCCCTCACGAACGATATGACTCGAGCCGGGACGTTCTTGCTGGACCTCGGCAGCCGTCGACTCCCGGTCGCTGCCAAGTCCCCTGCGGCAAGCATCAGTGTCCAACAGGGATTGTGGTCGGACTGGTATCGTGAGGTGTCGAACAGGTTCGAGCTGAATCGACGACTCATCGCGTTCAGACAAGAACTCCGGGAGGTGACGGAATCGTTTCTCCGACGCATCACGACGGCGACGATCGAGCCCGTGTACGCCTCGTTCGAAGCCATCAAGAACAAGCTCCAGACCGCACAACAGCAAACGGAACGGGCCTGCGATGACGCCGACACGACGGGCTCGGCATCGGAACTTCCTCGTTCACTTCGGAAAATCCAGTCGTCCACGCTGAGGCAACTCCAGGCGGCGTGGCGGGATCTCCCGGGTCTCGTGTCGTCCGACCAGGCGCTCTCGAATCCCGGGTTGGAGGAATGGCAGACGATTGTCGATGTCATCGGCCAGCTTCCGGACGAGCTCTCTCTGCACTCGCCACAACCGGAAGACGAGACCGAGGTCGTTCCGGGCAAGCGAGCGATTACGCTCGACCTCCGCCAGATCGCCAAGGACGCAATGTCCCTGCCGCTGCCGGATCAGCTAACCGACGAAGCAGACGCGCTCAAGAGACGCGTTATCGAAGTCTGGACGGCGACCGAGAAGGTGCAGGACATCGTCAAATACAATCTCGGCGCAGCCCTGGACGAACTCGAAGCCGCCGGCGAATCCGGCGACCGGGATCGCGATGAGTCGGCGACCGCGTCCGCGGCAGATGACGCGTCTCCGCAGACCCCCATCGGAGCGGCGCGCCAGCTCATCGTCGACGGGTTGCGGCGGGCCGCTAGCACGCTGAGCGAGCTCGAGCAGTCACTGTGGCCGCCGTGGCAGGTGCTCGCGGAAGCGGTTTTCGAACACGTGCACGATGATTGGCTCGCGCTTCACAAGCGCATCAGCGCGGAAGCGGCCATCGAGGAACGATGGCTCGGCTTTCAGACACGGGCTGCTCGCTGGGCGGAAGGTACCTGGCGCGGAGTGGAGGATCAGTGGCAGCAATTTCGTCGCCGCGTTGGGACGGCGGCGGCGAGCAGCGCACGGCGCGTCAAACGACTGATCAAACGGGGTCAGGTCGCAGTGGGTGTGTCGGAGGCGGGAGAGGACTCGACAGCCGCGACGTTGGACGCCATCGCCGACATCAGAACGCTGCGTACCAAGTTGCCGCTCGTGTACCGTCGCCTGTTCTCGTTCGAACCACTGACGGAGCCGTCGCTATTCGAGGGCCGGAGCCGCGATCTCGTTTGGATCCGACAGCATTTTTCGCGCTGGCAGGACGGCCGGAATCCGGGGATCCTCGTCTTGACCGCTCCGCTTGGACAGGGCCGCACCAGCGTGCTCAATGTCCTGGCGGCGACCGTCTTCGAGAAAACCGAGGTCCATCGGCTGGACCTCAGCGCCCGGATCACCGAAACGTCTGAGTTTGCGACCGTGGTGGCGAAGGCGTTGGGCCTCGAATGGTCCGAGGGAGCGACCCTCGATGACCTCGAATCCCTGCTGGCCGAACGACGGCAGCCAGAGCGGCCCC
>JBFIZG010000186.1:0-6772 GCA_041604955.1 Gemmatimonadales bacterium
AAGGGAGGCATCTACAATTTCGTGACGAAGCGGGGCGACTGCCGCGAGAAGAACTCCAAAATCTCATGGACCCAGGTCGAAACCGGTTCGGCAATCACGTGGAAGTACCCGAGCTGTCTGCTCAAAGGTGACAACTCGATCGGCGAGTTCTATTCCGTGGCCGTGACAAACAACCATCAGCAGGCGGACACGGGCACAAAGATGATTCACATCGGCAAGAACACCCGCAGTACGATTGTCTCCAAAGGCATTTCGGCGGGCAAGAGCCAGAATACATACCGCGGGCAAGTGAAGATCATGCGAAACGCCACGGGGTCGCGGAACTACTCACAGTGCGACTCCATGTTGATCGGCGACAAGTGCGGCGCGCATACGTTCCCCTACATCGACGTACGGAACAGCACCGCCATCATGGAACACGAGGCGACGACGTCCAAGATCGGTGAAGATCAGATTTTCTACTGCCAGCAACGTGGTCTGTCGGCTGAGGATGCCGTGTCGATGATCGTCAACGGTTTTTGCAAGGAAGTTTTCCGGGAATTACCAATGGAATTTGCCGTGGAGGCGCAGAACCTCCTCGGCATCAGCTTGGAGGGCAGTGTAGGCTAAATGCTCGAGATCAAAAACTTACATGCACGCGTCGAGGACGCAGAGATCCTGCGCGGCATCGATTTGACGGTGAACGCCGGTGAGGTGCATGCCGTCATGGGTCCGAACGGATCCGGCAAGAGTACACTGGCGCAGGTGCTGGCAGGCCACCCGGCTTACGAGGTCACGGAGGGCCAGGTCACATACGATGGAAAAGATCTCCTGGACATGGAGCCGGAGGAGCGTGCCCACGCGGGGGTCTTCATGGCGTTCCAGTATCCGGTCGAAGTCCGTGGCATCACCAACGCATACTTCCTGCGCTCGGCCGTGAACGCGATCCGGAAATCCAAGGGCGAAGAGGAATTGGATCCGGTCGATTTCATCGAGTTGCTCGAGAAGAAGCTCGCGGCCATCGGGTGGGACGACAGCTTGATGAACCGACCTGTGAACGACGGGTTCTCCGGGGGCGAAAAGAAACGCAACGAGATCCTCCAATTGGCGGTCTTGGAGCCGCGGCTTGCGATTTTGGATGAAACGGACTCCGGTCTCGACATCGACGCGCTGAAGACGGTCGCGGCGGCGGTGAACAAGCTTCGCCGTCCGGACAACGCGACGGTCATCGTCACTCACTACCAGCGGTTGCTCGACTACATCACCCCGGACAGGGTCCACGTCCTGTCCAATGGCCGTATCGTCAAATCAGGTGACAAGAGTCTGGCGCTCGAACTCGAGGCCAAGGGCTACGACTGGTTGAAAAACACGGTTGCAGCGTGAGGATGGGGAATCATGGGTGAAGTGTTGATTGATCGTTACGTCGCCGACCACAAACGGTTTTCCGACAACGGCGCCTCGGGGGCCCCCGGCTGGCTCACGGCGCGGCGCGCGGAGGCCATCGACCGGTTCCAGACGCTCGGGTTTCCGTCGGCACGGAATGAGGCCTGGCGCTTTACCAACGTGGCGCCGCTCGTGAAGCAGGCGTTTGCGCCAGTGGGCGACACGAAAGCCGCTGTCTCGCAGGAGGACCTCGCATCGGCCGTGTTCGGTCCGGTGCATGGCAACCTGCTCGTGTTTGTCGACGGGCGGTATCGCGCAGACCTGTCGGCGCTCGACCGGCTACCCAAGGGAGTCGTTCTGGCAAGCCTGGCTTCGGCGATTGCCGAGGGGTCGGGACCGATCGAAGAGCACCTGACCAGACACACCGGTGTCTCTGAGAACCCGTTCACCGAGCTGAGCACCGCGTTTCTGTCGGACGGGGCGTTTGTCTACGTGCCGGGATCGGTCCAACTGGAGACTCCGCTGCTCGTCGTCCACGTGACGACGCCGGCAGCGGATAAGTGCGTGAGCCACCCACGAAACCTGTTCGTGGTCGGCTCCGGCGGGTCGGCGAGTGTGGTGGAGCAATACCTGAGCATCGGGCAGCCGTCGTCTTGGACCAATGCCGTGACCGAGGTGGTGGTGGAGGAGGATGCCCGCCTCGACACGTACCGCATCCAGTACGAGAGCGACCGAGCCTATCACACGGCCACGACGCAGTCCTACCAGCAGCGGAACAGCAATTACGCGCTCAACACAGTCGTGCTTGGCAGCGCACTGTGCCGTCACGACATCAACGCGGTGCTGGACGGGCAAGGAGCGGAATGCACGCTTCACGGGCTCACGCAGGTACGCGGCAGCCAGCACGTGGACCATCACACGACCATCGACCACGCTCAGCCGCATTGCAACAGCTGGGAGTTCTTCAACGGCATCTATGATGAGCGGGCGCGAGGCGTCTTCACCGGTCGAATCATCGTTCGGCCCGGGGCGCAGCGAACGGACTCCAAACAGACGAGCAACAGTTTGCTCCTTTCCGAACGGGCGCGGGCCGACAGCCAGCCGCAACTGGAGATCTACGCAGACGACGTCAAGTGCACGCACGGCGCCACGCTCGGACCGATCGATGAGCGGTCGATGTTCTATCTCCGAAGCCGCGGCCTCACCGCAGAAGAGGCACGGAATGTTTTGACGTACGGGTTTGGAGTGGAGATCCTGAGCAAGATCAAGCAGGAGGACGTGCGAGCGCGGCTCGATACGCTCATCAAGGCGCGGCTCGAGGAGGGAACGACGTGGAGGCGGGCCGAAGCGTGACCTCGCTCCCCCAGGTCTCGCGCGCGTCTGACCTGGACGTCACGAGCATCCGCGCGGACTTCCCCATCCTGGCGCAGCGGATTCGCGGGAAGCCCCTCGCATACCTCGACAACGCGGCAACGAGTCAAAAACCGGAGTCAGTAATCGAGGCTGTGAGCCGCTATTACCGGTCCGAAAACGCCAATATCCACCGCGGCGTGTACTATCTCAGCGAACAGTCCACCGCCGCGTACGAGGCCGCGCGGGTCAAGCTCCAGAAGTTCCTGAATGCGCCTGACCCCCACGAAATCGTTTTCGTAAGAGGAACGACCGAAGCCGTCAATCTCGTCGCCAGCTCGCTCGGTCGGCTCTCGGTGGGCGCAGGGGACGAGATCGTGATCTCGGCGATGGAGCATCATTCCAACATCGTTCCCTGGCAGATCCTGTGTGAGATCTCTGGTGCACGACTGCGGGTGGCGCCCATGACGCAGGCGGGAGAGCTGCTCCTCGACGAATACGAGAAGCTCCTCACGAGCCGCACGCGTCTCGTTGCGCTCGTCCATGTCTCCAACTCCCTGGGGACGATCAACCCCGTGAAGGAGATGATTGCGCTGGCCCGGGCGCGCGGGATACCGGTGTTGCTCGACGGGGCGCAACGCGCTCCGCACGGGCCCATCGACGTGCAGGACTTGGGGTGTGATTTCTACACCGTATCCGGCCACAAGATGTTCGGCCCCACGGGAATCGGCGCGCTCTACGGGCGCGCGGAGCTACTGGAACGCATGCCGCCGTATCAGGGCGGCGGGGACATGATCCGGTCGGTCTCGTTCGAAGGGAGCACCTATGCGCCCCCGCCGTCGAAGTTCGAGGCCGGAACTCCCAACATCGCTGGGGCCATCGGGCTTGGGGCGGCGGTCGATTATCTGGAGGGTGTCGGTTGGGATGCGATTCACCGACATGAGTCTGAGCTGTTGCGCTACGCAACCGACGAGCTCGCGGCGGTACCCGGTGTGAGAATCATCGGGACGGCGGCTGAAAAGGTGAGCGTGGTTTCGTTCGTGGTCGAAGACGTGCACGCCCACGACGTCGGAACCATCCTGGACCAAGAGGGCATTGCCATCCGGACGGGCCATCACTGTACCCAGCCGGTGATGGATTTCTACGGGGTGCCGGCGACGGCACGTGCGTCCTTCGCCCTGTACAACACCGCGGACGAAGTGGACCGTCTCGTCTCCCAAGTGCGCTACGTTCAGAAGGTGTTCGGTTGATGTCGGATCTGCGCGACCTGTACCAGCAAATCATCCTCGATCACAACCGCAGCCCCCGGAACTTCCGGGAAGTCGACCAGCCCGACCGTATTGCGCACGGCGACAACCCGTTGTGCGGCGACAAGATCACCGTGTACTTGAAGCTCGATGGCGATGTCGTTTCGGATGTCGCATTTCAGGGGTCCGGCTGTGCCATCTCCCAGGCCTCCGCGTCGCTCATGACCACGACGGTCCGCGGAAAGACGGTGGGCGAAGCAGACGACCTGTTTCAGCGGTTTCACGCCATGGTTGCGGAGCCCGCGGATCGGGCTCCCGAGGCCCGATCGCTGGGGAAGCTTGCGGCGTTCAGCGGTGTCCGCGATTTTCCGGCCCGTGTGAAGTGTGCCAATTTGCCGTGGCACACGCTGCATGCGGCTCTCAAGGCGCAGCCGGAATCTGTGAGCACGGAATAACCATACCTGGTCCCTCGGGACCGGCCCCGGAAAAAGGATGGACATGACGGACGACGGATTCGAGCGAGTAGCTTCGCTGGAAGATCTTCCCCCAAACACGCCAACGAGTGTGGAGCGAAATGGTGAGACGATCTGCCTCATTCGTATTGGCGAAGAGGTCTACGCGATCTCCAACAATTGCACGCACGCGGATTTTCCGATGTCCGACGGCGAGATGGTCGAGGACTTCGTGATCGAATGCGGGCTGCACGGGGCGCAGTTCGACGTGCGGGACGGCACGGTCGTGGAACTGCCGGCGACTGAACGGATCGGGTGTTACGAGGTCAAGTTGGACGACGGAGCGGTCTGGGTCCGGTCCTCGAAGTAACGCTATAGGGCCGCTGGTTTCAGGGCCATGTTTCTGCACTCTTCGGCAATAGCCAGGACATCTTCGCGAGGCAGCCGGGCCACGACTGCACGCGGGGCTCCGTATTCGGTCCAGGTCGCCACGTTGTGGCCGTCGGCCATCAGCGTTTCCACCTGATTCTGTTCTGCCGCGTCTTCACTCACTGGAAATGCGAAGTACGTAAGCGAGCCGCCCGGTAAGTCGAACCGAATCGCGGCTGCGTTGACGCCCGCAACCTGAGCCACATGCGCCGCGGTGGGAATGGCGTTCGTGATGGCGGGCACTTGCACCTCGTACCCCACTCGCAGGGTGAGCCACGCTCCCAGCTCGTCGAAATCCGAACTCACGATCACACTGTCAGGCGAGGTCGCCGGCTCCGCAAGCCTCACGAGGGCGGGTCCGAGCGACGGTTCCGGCGATCGGGAGGTGACGAAGAACAAGAGCGAAGCCGCCGCGGCGACTACGGCCGCGCCGGCCCAGCGCCAGGCGGTCTTCCGTTTGGGGAACTCGACGACGTTCTCTGCACCGGTTTCCTCGCGGAGCGCGCGGACGACTTGGGAACGGAGTGAGGACGGCGCGACGGTCGTCTCGGCCGCCCGCCGAACACGCCGCGCCAACGCCCACTGCACGGCGAGGGCACGCTGGCACGAGGCGCAGGCTTCGTAGTGGGCCTTGGCGTCGCGCTCGACCGACGCCTCTCCATCTGTTGCGGTGTCGGCCTGTTCTTGCTGGAGGACGAGCCGAACGTCTTCACACTTCACTGCCTGATGCCTCGTCTGCTTAATCGCCGTTCGCCGGGCACGGAACGGCACCCGGTCATCTGTCCTAATGCTAAACCGTTAGGTGGGTCGAGAGGTTCCAGTAAGCGTTGTGGCGTCCCGGGTTTGAGGTGGCGGGTGGCCGGGCGGTTCCCGCACGGGCCGGGTGGCCTCGGGGCAGTCGAGCGCTGGCATCCGGTTTTCCGTTTCGCTAGTGAGTGACCGAGACAGCCGGTTATTATGGGGCCATGCCAGAGATATTCGATGTGATCGTCGTCGGGGGCGGGCACGCCGGCGCTGAGGCCGCGACGGCGGCTGCGCGCCTGGGGTCGCGGACGCTCCTGGTGACGTCCAACCTGGAGACCATTGGGCAGATGTCGTGCAACCCGGCAATCGGCGGGATTGCCAAGGGAACCGTGGTCCGAGAGGTGGACGCGCTGGGAGGGGTGATGGGGCGTGCTGCCGACCGGGCGACGATTCAGTTTCGGATGCTCAATCGGTCGAAGGGACCGGCGGTGTGGGCGCCGCGCGCCCAGTGTGACCGGGGGCTCTACCGGCGGGCGGTTCGCGACCTGCTCGAAGAGCGCCCGAACCTGCTGTTCATTCAAGACACTGTCGCGTCACTGTTGTTAGATGACGAACGGGTCGTGGGGGTCGTAACCGACGGCGGGGCCGAGGTCTTTGCGCGGACGGTGGTGCTGACTGCCGGGACGTTTCTGAGGGGAACGATTCATATCGGGACGGGGGAACAGGTCTCGGCAGGTCGCGCCGGCGAGCCGGCCGTGGTGACGGTTGCGGAGCAACTCGATGCGATCGGGCTCAGAGTGGAGCGCTTCAAGACGGGAACGCCTCCACGGATC
This sequence comes from Gemmatimonadales bacterium, assembly GCA_041604955.1. Taxonomy (GTDB): domain Bacteria; phylum Gemmatimonadota; class Gemmatimonadetes; order Gemmatimonadales; family GWC2-71-9; genus JBFHWR01. The sequence goes on from JBFIZG010000186.1 coordinate 6,418, forward strand.
GATGGTCGATCGATCGATTTCTCCCGATTGGAGCGTCAAGACAGTGAGATGCCGGAATACCGGTTTGCGCAGTTTCACGTGGAACGTCGGCCGGACGAACGGCCGTGTTGGGTCACCTGGGCCGGTCGGCCGGTGAAGACGATCATCGAGGAGCATTTGTACGAGTCGGCGCTCTACGGGGGCGCGATCGCGGGTCGTGGGCCGCGGTATTGTCCGTCTATCGAGGACAAGATCAAGAAGTTTCCGGACGCGGAACGACACCAGATTTTTCTCGAGCCCGAGGGTCTGGCCACGAGCGAGATGTACGTGAACGGTCTCTCCACCTCATTGCCCCGCGACGTACAGCTCAGATTTC
>JBFIZG010000187.1:0-6736 GCA_041604955.1 Gemmatimonadales bacterium
AAGGGGGTGTCGGGACGTGCCGTGACCCGCCGTGGCACCATCACGTCTCGCACGGTCAATTCATCGTGCACCTCCGTATCCACGAACGGCAACACGGCCAGCGCGTCTTCGACACTGGTTGCCGCCAGCAGCCCTTCGACCGCAGCGTCGCGGCTCAGCGCCCGTGCGACGGTGCTGATTGCCCGAAGGAACTGTGATGACTCCTCCGGCGGCGCAACGACCAAGACAACAATGCGCGCCTTCTTGCTCGGATCGTTCTCGCGGTGAACCGGGCGTGGAGCGACGCCCAAGGCCATCGTGAGTCCAGAAACGACGTCGGTCCGGAAATGCAACAGAAACGCCGGTCCGACCATGACGACGTCACGCGGGAGCGTCGCCGAGAGCAGTTTGTTGAGGTGAGCGAGATCCTCGACTGCTCCGGCTTGATCGAGCTTGCCAAGCAGGACCGTCGCCGCCTCGCGGAGCGTTTTTCCGGCCAGGGGAATGACGACACGGTCGGGGGACAACAGTTCGGCGAGCTTCACCCGAGCCGCTCTCTCAAGAGGGGCACGACGTCCGCGGGCCGCTTCATCACCGCAATGCCAGCGTCGACGAGCGCCGCCATTTTTTCCGCGGCGGTACCGGCAGAACCGGAAATAATGGCACCCGCGTGCCCCATGCGCCGGCCGGGCGGCGCGGTCTGGCCCGCAATGAAGCCCACGACCGGCTTCGTCACATGTTGCGAGACGTACGCGGCGGCCTCTTGCTCCGCCGTGCCCCCGATTTCACCGATCATCACGATGGCGTCGGTGTCAGGATCTTGCTCGAAGGCCTCGAGACACGCAATGAAATCGGTCCCGATGATGGGATCGCCTCCGATGCCCACGCAGGTGGATTGCCCCATGCCATTGGTCGAGAGTTGGTGAATGATCTCGTACGTGAGCGTGCCACTCCGTGACACGACGCCGATCTTTCCCTCGCGACAGATCTGCCCCGGGATGATGCCGACTTTTGAACGCCCCGGCGAGATGAGCCCCGGACAGTTCGGACCGATTAACCGCGCACGGTGGTCCCGGAGAAACGGCATGACGCGTGTCAGGTCGAGCACCGGAATCCCTTCGGTGATGCAGACGATCAATCCGATCCCCGCGTCTGCTGCTTCGAGGATCGCGTCTGCCGCGAATCGGGCAGGGACATAGATGACCGCGGTGTTCGCCCCAACCTCCGCGGCTTCGCTCGCCGTATTGAATACGGGAACCGCGTCTTCGAATCGTTGTCCGCCCTTCCCCGGGGTCACACCCGCGACGACCTGTGTCCCGTAGTCCAACATCTGCCTAGTGTGGAACGACCCGTCTCTGCCCGTGATGCCCTGCACAACGAGCCTGGTCTCTTTGCCGATGAACACGCTCATGCGGCCTCCCGTGCGAGCTTGATCGCCTGTTCGACCGCCTCATCCATGTCCGTGAGCGCATTGAAGCCTGCGGCCTTCAGAATCTCGAGTGCGACCTCCTCGTTGGTCCCGGTGAGTCTGATGACGATGGGCACGGTCATCTTCGTTTCTTTCGTCGCCGCGACGATGCCATTGGCCACGTCGTCACACCGAGTGATGCCGCCAAAGATGTTGAAGAGAATACACCGGACGTGGGGATCGCTCGTGATGATTTCGAGCGCCGTGATCACTTTTTCGGGACTGCTGCTGCCGCCGATGTCCAAGAAGTTCGCGGGCTGTCCACCGTAGTACTTGACGAGGTCCATGGTCGCCATGGCAAGTCCCGCTCCGTTGACACAACACCCCACTTCACCGTCGAGCTTGATGTAGGATAGCCCGGCGTCGCGCGCTGCAATTTCCGCAGGCGCCTCCGCGCTCGCGTCACGAAGCGCTGCAACCGCCGGCCGACGGTCCAGCTCGTTGTCATCGATCACGATCTTCGCATCCAGCGCCATGACATCACCGGCTGGCGTGGTCACCAGGGGATTGATTTCCGCCAGCGACGCGCCGGCTCCCACGAATGTGGTATGTAACTGTCGCATGATCGTAGCCGCCTGGCGCACCTGGCCGATGTCGGAGAACAATCGAAACCCGAGCGCCATTGCTTGATGCGGAAACAACCCGTATCTGGGATCGATCGGCTGCTTGAAGATCTTGTCGGGCGTCTTCGCCGCCACTTCCTCGATGTCCACGCCACCAGCCGGGCTCACCATCATCACCGGCATTTGCGCCGCGCGATCGATGATGATTCCCACGTAGCTCTCACTCGCAATGTCCTCTGTGGGAACCACGAGCACGCGTTCGACGACAAGCCCCTTGATCTGCATGCCAAGAATCTTCTCGGCATGTTGTCGTGCCTCAGCGGCACTCCCGGCGAGCTTCACCCCACCCGCCTTTCCCCGACCGCCCGCATGGACCTGAGCCTTGACGACGACCGAACCACCCAGACGTGTCGCGATCTTCTCGACCTCGGCCGCGGTGGTCGCGACCTGACCGTCGGGGACCGGAATCCCGGCGTCCCGGAGAATCTCTCTCGCTTGATATTCGTGCAGGTTCACTCGGCTCTCCGTGTGATGTGCGTGCCCGCCAGTCCTTGCAGGGCTGCCTGAGCGTCGTCGAGATGGGCAATGATCGAACGACGCCCGCCATGTTCCAGAAATTCCACCGCCGCCATGACTTTCGGTTGCATGCTGCCCGACCCCAACTCAGTGACGAGCGAAGACGCTTCGTCGGCCGTGAGACAACGCAGCAGCTTCTCCCCCGGGCTTCCCCAATTCCGATACACGCCGAGCACGTTCGTCAGAATCAGTAACGTGTCGGCATTGAGACAACGGCCGAGGATCGCCGCCACGCGATCCTTGTCCACCACCGCATCCAGCCCTTCCAAATGACCGGGACGATCGTAGAACACGGGCGCACCGCCGCCGCCTGCCGCGATGACGATCTTTCCGGCATCGACTAGCTCGCGAATCGCCGCAGCTTCAACGATGTCCTGCGGCACGGGACTCGTCACCAGTCGACGAACGCGGCCGGACTTGTCTTCCTGCACGGGTATCCCGCGTTTCGCAAAATCGGCAACTTCTTCTGGGCTGAGCGCGAGACCAATCGGTTTCGTCGGTTCGGTCGTCTTCGGGTCGTTGAGATCGACGACCGTCTGCGTGATTACCGTCAGCACATCCCGATTGACGCCGGCAGCGATGAACGCGTTCTGCAGCGACTGCTGCAGCATGTATCCAATCCACCCCGCGGTCACGGCAACGAGCACGCCAAGTGGTAGCGGTTCGAGCCGGTCACGCGCAAGCTCGTTCCGCAGGAGCGCGTTCCCAACCTGTGGTCCGTTGCCGTGCACCACCACGATGCGCCAGCCTTCGGCCGCCATGTCGACCACCGCCGCCAGTGATTCGCGGGCGTGCCGAAACTGATCGACAATCGTCGCTCGCTCTCCTGGCGGCGCGAGTGCGTTGCCACCCAACGCAATCACGATCGTGCCGGGCGTCCTCGTCACAGGCGCTGCAAGCTAGTCGCGGGAGGATCGCCGAGCAAGCTGATCACGGCCGCGGATCATCCTTACCCGAGAGCGCGCTGCGAAACGCCTCGTACGCCTGGGCGAAGGCCGCCCAATCACCGATCCGCCGTGCGGCATCCATGCGCTCAAACCAACCCCGCGCCGCATTCCATTCCGCCAGCGACACGACGTGCGGCGGCGCGTCCAGCGCGGCGCGGCGGAGCGCCGCTTGGAGCGACGGCCCTCGCTCCACGATCGAACCCCACTGGAACACGACCTCGGCGAGCACCGGTGCGCCCTCGGCATCCCGGACGTCGAGATAGGCCGCGAGCACGGACAGGGCCCCATCTCCAGCGAGCGCGGGTCGTACCGCTCCCGCCACCATCGATTCATTCACGCGCCCGCCACCAAATTTCGCCAACAGTTCGCGCGCGCGCGGAATACGCAACGGGCGATCGAACCGAACGAGCGAAAGCTCGGGGATACCGTCTTGCATGGAACCGTCGAGGATCGCCGAGAGGTGCTGTGGCTCTCCTGAGGACACCTTCGCCCGCACGCGGAGGCGTTCCGTGGAGTTGGCGACGCCCCTCCCGACCCACCAAAAGGGCTCCCCACCCAAAGACACGTCCTGCCGGGTCGCCGTCGGGGCTCCCGGTACCGCCCCCGACGTGTCAGACACGTCGAGCCGACGGATCACACCGGCTTGAACGGCGAAGAGTTCGACCGGGTATCGCACGTGTTCGCGCACGAACGACGGCATCGCGTCCCACCGCTGCACGAGGCTGGGGAGGAGTCGTCCCCACACCTGGCCCACGGGATCGGGATCTCCGCTCAGATACACCGACGTCTCGCCTGTCACCGCATCCACCACGCCAACGAAACCAGCGCGGAGATATCGAATGGTTCGCTCGCGCCACGTGACCGGCGGGGCAAGCGGGAATGCCTCGGCAGTGACATACCCTGGAGCGATCCACCACAACCGCCGGTCCGCGACGACGGGGTATGGCTCACCGAATTGCGCGAACGGCGCCACCCGGTCCAAGCGCGCCCTCACTGATCGGTGTCGCAACATTTTTCTGCCTGAGGGAACGGCCCGAGAGGATACGAGCTCCGGACGCTGCAGCATCCACGCAAACGCGAGTCGCCGCCACATCCCCCGCACCAGCACGCCGAACGTTCCGGCCGCACTGCTCGCGTCCACGAACGCCACACTTTCGGTGGCCGGCCCGAACACGACACTACTATCGTGCAAGACAACGTCGGCCAAGGTCGTATCTGCGGTGTCTGGTCGATCGAGGTCGGCGATGAACCGGGCTTTGCCCGAGGACGATGCATTGCCAGCGTGGATTGCCACGACCCCCTGCGAATATGCGAACGGCGGTGTATGGAGTTCCGCCCACGATAAGCCGGCGACACCGACGCGACTCGAAAACTCCCGATCGCGCACGGCGAGATACACCGGCACCGCCTCGTTCTTTGCGTCGGGATAGACCGACAGGTGGACGGAGGAGAAGCGATCGTGAGGGCCCGACGTTGCCCAGCGGTTCATCACGGTTCGCACCGCAAAGGGATCCCAGATTGGCACCAACTGGAGTTCGTTCGCGTATTGAGCGAGCTGTTGTCGATTCGGTTCGGTCGAGAGCGACATCGACGTCTCCGCGACGTCCAACGCGTATGCTGCCGACCTGAGTTCTCGCGGAACCACCGGATCGGTTCCGAGCGCGAGCCGTTCCGCCGATCGAACGCTGCTCGCGAATCCTGGCACCAGATGGCGCCCGAGTAGCGAGGCCAGCAGGAGAACCGACCACGCGGCGACGAGAACCGCACTGCGTCCGAACCACATCCACAGTACAGTGGCGGCAGCCGTCACGAGCGCCATCACTCCGAGCAACTTCGCGGTCGGCAGACGGACCTCCGTCAACACCGCATCGAACTGAGCCGCATGCACCCCGCCCACGTACTCAGCGGGATCGAGTCGAAACCCCCAGTACAGCACGACGGCGCCGACGACAAGCAGCGCGCCGAGATGCACACGGGACGACTTCGTCACGGTAACCCCGTGCTTGCCCACGCGTACGGCGCCCGCCAGACCGTACAGCGTCGCCGACACGACGCCGGCAGTCGCAACACATGCGGCAACGAACTCGTGTAACCGGCGTTGCCACGGGAGATCGAAGAGGTAATACGCCACGCTTCGACCGAGTATCGGATCAGTCTCGGGCAGCGTCACCCTGGACGCCGCAAGCGCTCGATGATACCACCAATCGCCGGCCAGCTGGCTCAGGACCGCCGCGAGCAGCAGCGAGAGTCCGGCGACGCCCCATGCGAGATACGCTCGCGGCACCGCTTCGAGAAACCGCAGGTCTCCCACGTGTCGCGGTACGCTCACGACGCCGACGGAACGATACACGACGTAGAGGTTGCCAGAGCACCAAGCGGCGGCCGCGACAAATGCGACGAGGTGCAGCAACACTTTGAGACGGGTGATGTCGGCGTGGGAAGCACCGATTCCCAGCGCCTCGGCCCACAGTCGCTCGGTGGCGGAAACAGCCAGCAGGCGGCCAAGAAGCAGCGTCAGCAGTACGAAGCCGACTGCGACCCAGACCAGCCGGGCGCGGCGGGTCATCCGGCTACGGGCTGATGCCCTGCCCCCGCAACCACTCTCCGACTTCCTCCCGGTACGCGGCGAGATCGGTCGCCGATTCCGCCTCGAAGCGCATGACCAAAACCGGCTGCGTGTTGGATGCCCGGATGAGTCCCCAGCCGTTGGCAAAGGTGATCCTCGCCCCGTCCAACGTGGAGACGTCATATCGCTCGGAGAAGTACTGCGCCGCCTCTTTGACGATGGCGAATTTTCGATCTTCCGGGCAATCGACGCGAAGTTCGGGTGTCGAATGCAGTTTCGGCACGTCCGCGAGCAACGTCGACAGCGGACCGCCGCGCCGCGCCACAAACGCGATGAGTCTCGCCGCGGCGAAGACGGCGTCATCAAACCCAAAGTAGTCTCCGCCAAAGAACATGTGGCCGCTCATCTCGCCGGCGAGCGGCGCCTCGAGCTCGGCCATCTTCGACTTGATGAGTGAGTGTCCCGTCTTCCACATGACCGGCTGGAGTCCCGCTTCGGTGAGCTTGTCGAACAACACGTTCGAGCACTTCACATCAAAGATCACCGCATGACCCTGCCCGGCCCGTTCGACGAGATCACGACCGAAGAGAATCAAGAGCAGGTCACCAAACACGACGCGGCCCGTTTCATCGACTGC
>JBFIZG010000188.1:0-6691 GCA_041604955.1 Gemmatimonadales bacterium
ACCACCCGCTGGACTGTCCGATCTGCGATCAAGCGGGAGAGTGCGAGCTGCAGGATTATGTTTTTCAGGAAGGGCGCGCGCGAACCCGATATACGCCCACGTACGCCAAACGGTACAACCCGGTGGAAGATTTTGGGGGCGACGTCCTCTATGTCCCAAACCGGTGTATCCTCTGCACGCGTTGTGTCCGATTCATGGACCATGTCGCCGAAGAGCCCGTACTGAATGTCAGCGAACGGGGCGACCGGGCCTTCATCGGGATTCATGCCGACAAGGGACTGGATCACGAATGGGCCGGGAACGTGGTCGATCTGTGCCCGGTAGGCTCGTTGATCTCCAAGGACTTTCTCCATAAGGCTCGGGCCTGGGAGCTGGATAAGACACCGAGCATCTGTACTGGTTGTTCCCAGGGATGCAATGTGAACGTCGATACCCGGGGCAATGTGGTCGTGCGGCTCCGCCCCCGAGTGAACGCGGACGTCAATCAACATTTCATGTGCAATTACGGCCGCGAGACCTATCGCCGGCTGAACAGAGGCGATCGCATGGAAGCTCCGCTCGTGAACGATCACGGGGGGCTCGTGGCCACAGATTGGGATCATGCGCTCGATCGCATTGCGCAGACACTTCGAGGCTCCAAGGGACGTGCCGTGGCCCTGGTACCTCCGGGGTTGTCCAATGAGGCCCTGTACCTGCTCCGTCAGGTGTTCGAGGGATTTGACCTCACGGCGGCGTTTCGTGTGGCGCGAGTCGAGGGAGAATCACCGCTCGCGGGTGTTCCGAACCTCGCGCTTCGCAGCGAGCGAGCCCCCAATGTCGCGGGCGCGAAACTCCTCGGGTATGAAGAGAACTTCGATGCGGCGCTGACGGCCCTCGGTGACGCAGCCGTGGCACTCGTGGTGGACGACGCGTTGAACGGTGTCGACGCAAGCGTCCTGGATGGCGTGGCGAGCCTGATCTATCTCGGGACGAGCCTCCCGGATGCGGCGCGCGGAGCCGAGGTGGCGATACCGATCACGAGCGTGGTCGAAGAGGATGGCACGTTTGTGAATCGGGACCAACGCGTGCAACGATATCTGCAGGCCAAGGTAGGACCCGGGATGGCGCGGCCCGCCTGGTGGGTGCTTGGCGAGCTCCTGACCGAACTCGGGCGCGGAACTCCGCTCGGGAGCGCCGCGGAAGCGTTCGACCGTCTGGCGGCGAACGAGGCTCCGTTTGCCGGGTTGTCCTACGACATGCTGGAGTATCGTGGCGTAACCGTCCCGAGCGAGGCCACAGCAGGAGTGCGTACATGACTCCCGAACTCAAGGGGTTCCTGCTGCTCTCAGTCGCCAAAATGTTGGTGGTCTTTACCGGGATCATGGTGGGGGTGATGCTGGTCATCTGGCTCGAACGCCGCCAGAGCGCGTTTCACCAAGATCGACTCGGCCCCAACCGCGTGGGCCCGTTCGGTCTCTTGCAGTCGGTCGCCGACGGCATCAAGAATTTTCTCAAAGAAGAGACCTTTCCGACCCGTGCCGACCGTGTCCTCTTCGTGTTGGCACCGGCGCTCACGTTCACTCCGGCGCTCTTGCTGTTCGCGGTGATTCCGTTCGCGTCACCGCTCCCGGTTTCGTTCGATTGGAACCTCTGGGTCATTGGCCGTGCCGCGCATGACGGCGCGGTCCCCATGGTCATCGCCGACTTGCCCGTGGGCGTTCTGTTCATTTTAGCTATCTCGAGCATCAACGTGTACGGCATCGTGTTGGCGGGATGGTCGTCGGAAAGCAAATACGCGTTTCTGGGCGGTCTCCGGGCGAGCGCGCAGATGATCAGCTACGAGATTGCGCTCGGACTCAGTGTGATCTCGGTGCTGCTCGTTGCCGGAAACGTGACGCTGGACGAATTGGTGCGCACCCAGCAGATGTCTACCTGGTTTGTGCTCCCACTCACCCTCGGGTTCGTGCTCTTCGTCATATCGGCGCTCGCCGAAACTAATCGGCTCCCGTTCGACCTCCCGGAAGCAGAATCGGAGTTGGTGACGGGATATCACACGGAATACAGCTCGATGAAGTTCTCGATGTTCTTCATCGGCGAGTACGCGGCGGTGATTACCATGTCGGCGCTCATTGCCACGCTGTTTTTTGGCGGATGGGATATTCCGTTCACGACGTGGGATGACGGATCACCGTCGGTGGGCAAATCCGTCGCGACACTGGCGATGTTTCTCTGCAAGACCCTCTTTTTCATCTCCGTTTACATCTGGATCCGGTGGTCTCTCCCGCGGTTTCGCTTCGATCAGCTGATGGCGCTTGGCTGGAAGATCTTGCTCCCGTTGGCCCTCGGATATCTCATGATCCTCGCGACGGCGGTCTGGCTGCTCGAACGGTTTGCGGTGCCCCTCGGCATTCCGTACGGGTTCATTCTTTTCGGGTTGAATCTACCACTCGTGTATCTCTTGTTCTGGATCGTCGACAGTGGTCGGCTGATCGGCCGGCAATACTCCGCGCACAGGGCGGTGTCGTAATGGCGATAGCCGTGAAAGTCGTGCGCCGACCGGAGACGGACGTGAGCTACCTCCGCGCCAGTCTCAAGGGAATGGCCCTCACGTTCCGACATCTCTTCCGGAAACGCGTCACGATGCAGTACCCGGAAGAAAAGTCGTCGAGCGAATGGACCATCTCTCCGCGCTGGCGCGGGACGCATCGCATGCTCACCGACGAACAGGGGCGGGCGAAGTGCGTGGCGTGCGGTCTGTGTCCGCAGATCTGTCCGGCAAATTGCATCAAACTGGTCCCGGGAGAAGATGAAGAGGGGAATCGCTATCCGCTGATATACGAAATCGACGAGTTTCGTTGCGTGTTCTGCGGCTACTGTCAGGAAGTTTGTCCCGAAGAAGCGATTCATGTGGGAGTGCATTACGAAAACGCCGAGTACGATCGCGGTCGGTTCGTGTACGATTTGGAGCGGCTATGCGCGCAAACGCATCCGGTGTCGTCGCTTTGGGATCCCTCTGACCCAGCGGGCGAATAGTGACGGTATTCAACTTCTGGCTGTTTTCGGGGATTGCGATCGTCTCCGCCGCGCTGTGCATTACGAGAAGGAGCGCCGTGGCGAGCGCCCTATGGCTGATCCTGACGCTCTTCTCGCTGGCTGCACTGTTTGTCATTCTCCAAGCGCACTTTATCGCGGCGATTCAAGTGTTGGTGTACGCGGGGGCCATCATGGTGTTGTTCCTCTTTGTGATCATGCTGCTTCAGATCGGACATGCGGGCCCGGGCGACTTGCCCGGGTGGGCCGGACGCGCGCTGATGGTGGCGGTCGGAACGCTGCTCGTCGTTGAGCTGTGGGCGGTGACGGCGATCGTGCCGAGCGAAGAGATTCGGTTGCCGGCGGGAGCACTGGATCAGATCACGCAGCAGGAAGGCGCCGTGGGGATGATCAGTGCCACGCTGTTCAGGGACTTTCTCATTCCGTTCGAGATTACGTCGATCCTATTGCTCGCTGCCCTCGTCGGGGCGGTGGTCCTCGCGAAGCGGAGACTCTGAATGCTGCTCGGCCCGGCGCTTGCTGTTTCGGCAATCCTCTTCTCGCTTGGCGTGGTCGGGGTGCTCCTGCGGCGCAACGCGATCGTGATCTTCATGAGTGTCGAGATAATGCTGAATGCGGTGAATCTCTCGTTCGTCGCGTTGGCGCAGCAGCTCGGTCGTGAGGGCCAAGTGATCGTGTTCTTTGTCATGGCGGTGGCAGCGGCCGAAGCGGCGGTGGGCCTGGCGATCATCATCGCGATCTACCGGCACAAAGAGAGCGTCAATCTCAACAACATCAATGTCCTGAGCGGATGATGCCAAGCGGTGTGAGCTGGATCTGGCTCGTCGTGGCGCTGCCTCTCGCGGGGTTCCTCGTCAACGGTCTGTTGGCATTTGTGCGGCCGCAGGCCACACGGCTCATTGGTGCGGTCGGAAGTGGCGTGCTGGTGATGGCGTTTGCCGTCGCCGTCGTGGTGGTGACGGGACTGGCGGGCGCGCCGGACGGCGCCCCCTACGTGGCCACGTACTGGTCGTGGATGCCGGTGGGGAGCCTCCAGATCGACTTCAGCTTCCAGGTCGACCAACTCTCGGGTGTGATGTTGATGGTGATCACCGGGGTTGGGGCGCTGATCCACATTTTCAGTATCGGGTACATGCGGGACGATCGGGGTTATGCGCGCTACTTCGCGTATCTGAACCTCTTCGTCTTCTTCATGCTGGTGCTGGTGGTGGGCGCCAACTTCCCCATGATGTTCGTGGGGTGGGAAGGCGTCGGGCTTTGCAGCTATTTGCTCATCGGGTTCTGGTTCGAGGACAAGCTCAACGCCGACGCGGGAAAAAAGGCGTTCATCATGAACCGCATCGGCGATTTCGGCTTCCTGATCGCGATGTTCCTGATTTTCCAGGTTGCCGGGACGCTCTCGTTCGTCGAGGTGTTCGAACAGGCGCCCCGACTCTTCGCTATCAACGGGTCCGCGATCACGCTGATTACGCTGGCACTATTCCTCGGATGCGCTGGAAAATCGGCGCAGATTCCGCTGTACACGTGGTTACCGGACGCCATGGCAGGCCCGACTCCCGTCTCCGCCTTGATTCACGCCGCGACGATGGTGACGGCCGGCGTGTACCTCGTCGCACGGACGAACGTGCTGTTCGCCATGGCGCCGTGGTCCAGTTTCGTGGTCGCCGCTGTCGGTGCGGCTACGGCGCTGTTTGCGGCGACGATCGCGTTGAAGCAGTGGGATATCAAGAAGATTCTCGCGTACTCCACCGTTTCTCAGCTCGGATACATGTTTCTCGGTGTGGGCGTGGGGGCCTATGCCGCCGGTGTTTTCCACCTCGTGACGCACGCGTTCTTCAAGGCGCTGTTGTTCCTGGGGTCGGGGAGCGTGATCTACGCGCTGCACCGCGCATATCACCACACCGGGAATCACGACGACGCCCAAGACGTGCGGAATATGGGTGGGCTGAGGAAGTACATGCCGTGGACCTTCGCCCTCATGTGGATTGCCACGCTGGCGATCGCGGGCATTCCCGGGTTCTCGGGTTTCTTCTCCAAAGACGGGATCCTGGCGGCGGCGTTCGCCAGGGGGCACGACCACCCGGCGTACTATGTCCTTTGGTTTGTGGGGTCGGCGGCGGCGTTGCTCACGGCGTTTTACATGGTTCGACTCATGCTCTACACGTTTCACGGACCGAATAGGACCGGGGACGACGAACGAGCGCACCTCCGGGAGGCACCGTGGGTGATGACGGGTCCGCTCGTGCTCCTAGGGGTCGGGAGTGCGCTCGCGGGGGTCATCAACCTCCCGCACGTGTTGCCGTACTACGGATGGCTCGAACACTGGTTGGAACCTGTGACCGAAATGAGTGTGCGCTATTTACCGGAAGCACACCTGTCGGTGGCAACGGAGTGGACGCTCATCGGCGTGGCAACGGCCGTCGCCATCGCTGGAATCACATTTGCGATCGTCCGGCTGAAACCCGGCACACTCGTTCCGGCCCGGCAGTCGCCCGACGAGCGCGGGTTCCAGAAAGTCCTCCTGCACAAATGGTACGTAGACGAACTCTACGACAAGGTCATCGTGAAGCCGACCGTCTGGCTCTCACGCAAGGTGCTTTGGGGCATCTTCGACACCGGCGTCATCGACGGCGCGATCGTCAACGGTTCCGCGAAGCTCATGCGGGGGTTTGGCTGGGTTGGGAGCGCCCTGCAGACCGGACACTTGGGTTGGTATGTGTTGGTGTTCGTCATCGGTACGGTCGTCGTTCTCAGGGCATTCACATGAACGTGAACGATGTCTGAATTCCTAACAAGCGTCGGGTATAGCGATTGGGCGCTCAGCGCGCTCCTCGTTTGGCCGGTGTTTGGCGCGATCGTTGTGTTGCTCCGGCCGGCCCATGAAGCGAAAGTGCTCGCGCTCATCGTCAGCTGCATCGAGCTGTTGCTGTCGATCCCGCTCTGGTTTGTCTTTGAGTCGGGGACAGCGGCGATGCAGTTTGTCGACCAACGCGCCTGGATTCCGGCGTTCGGCATTTCGTATAGCGTGGGAATCGACGGGATCTCCCTCGTGATGGTGCTGTTGACGACACTGACCGTCCCGCTCGCCGTCTTGGGCAGCTGGAACTACATCACGGACCGACTGCGCGGATACTATGCGCTGCTGCTCGTGTTGACGACGGGCATGCTCGGCGTCTTCGTCGCGCTGGACTTGTTCCTGTTTTACGTACTCTGGGAAGTGATGCTGATCCCGATGTATTTCATCATCGGGATCTGGGGCGGTGCACGCCGTCTCTACGCCGCGATCAAGTTTTTCATCTATACGTTTGTCGGCTCGCTCCTGATGTTGGTCGCGATCGTCGCGATTTACTACCTGGTGGGTCGCGCGACCGGGGTCTACTCCTTCGCCTACGATCATCTCCTGGCCAACATCGCCGTCGCGGACCCATGGGCGTTCTGGCTGTTTGCCGCATTCTTCCTGGCGTTTGCCATCAAGGTGCCGGTGTTCCCGTTTCACACATGGTTGCCCGACGCGCATGTCGAGGCGCCGACCGCAGGGTCCGTCATCCTGGCGGGGATTCTGTTGAAGATGGGCACGTACGGGTTCTTACGGTTTGCGCTGCCGTTCTTTCCGGGAGTGGCGATGCATTCCGGCGTCGTCACGGCGGTGGTGATCATCGCC
>JBFIZG010000189.1:0-6676 GCA_041604955.1 Gemmatimonadales bacterium
GACGGCGATCGCCGTCCGCGGCGAGCGCATCCTGGCGGTCGGATCGGATGCGGAGGTGGAACCGCTCGCCACCCGAGCCACTCGGCGGGTACGGTTGAATGGGCGACGTGTCGTGCCGGGATTCATCGACAACCACACCCATTTCATCGACGGTGGATTCGGGTTGGCCGGGGTGCAACTCCGTGACGCAGCCACGCCCGAAGAATTCGCCAATCGCATCGGGGCCTTCGCGGCGTCGAACCCAGACGGTTGGGTTCTCGGGGGAACCTGGGATCACGAATTGTGGGGCGGGGAGCTTCCGACGAAGGACTGGATCGATTCGTTGACAGCGGAAACCCCCGTCTTCGTGAGCCGACTCGACGGTCATATGGGGCTCGCCAACACGCGGGCGCTGTCACTCGCCGGCATCACGGCAGACACGCCCGATCCCCCGGGGGGCGAGATCGTGCGGGACGAAGAGGGGCGGCCGACGGGCGTGTTGAAGGATGCGGCGCAGAGCCTTGTGTTCGGAGTCATCCCAACCCCCTCCGAGGCGGAGATGGATCGCGCGCTCCGGGCCGCGGCTGACCACGCGACGAGTCACGGTGTCACGATGATCACCGACATGGGGTCGTGGGACGGGTTGGCGACCTATCGGCGCGCCGCCGATCGTGGCGACCTCGACCTTCGAGTCTACGCCGTGGTACCGCTCGCGAGCTGGGAGCGGCTGGCCGGTTACGTTCGCGAACACGGTCGGGGGGACGCCCGTCTCTTTTGGGGTGGTGTCAAGGCGTTTGTGGATGGTTCGCTCGGGTCGACCACCGCGTGGTTCTACGATCCCTATCAAGACGACCCAACCACCGCGGGCTTGATGGTCACCGACAGCGCCGCGCTCCGCGCATCGATCCTGGCGGCCGATTCCGCCGGGTTGCACGTCATCGTCCACGCCATCGGCGACAGGGCGAACGACTGGCTGCTGGATGTGTTTCAGGCCGCGCGACACGCCAACGGTCCTCGCGACCGCCGCTTTCGGATCGAGCACGCGCAACACTTGACGCGCGACGCCATTCGCCGGATGGGGGAGGAGGGGGTCATTCCATCTGCTCAGCCCTACCATGCCATCGACGACGGCCGCTGGGCGGAAAAGCGTATCGGGCCGGCGCGGATCGAGACGACCTATCCGTTTCGCGACCTGTTAGATGCGGGCGCTGCGCTCACGTTTGGGAGCGACTGGACGGTGGCGCCGCTCAACCCGCTGCTCGGCATCTACGCCGCCGTCACCCGTCGGACCATCGATGGCGCGAACCCCGCGGGCTGGGTCCCGGCACAGAAAATCACCGTGGAGGAAGCGCTGACCGCCTACACGTCCGCCAACGCATACGCGAGTTTTCTGGAAGGCGACCTGGGAACGCTGGAACCGGGGAAGTTCGCGGATCTGGTGGTCTTGTCGGAGGACATTCTCGCGGTTGATCCGGTTGCGATCGAGAACGTCCGGGCTGATTTGACCATGATCGGAGGGAGGGTTGTCTACGAACGGGATGATTCGCCGTGAATGTTCAATATCCAAATACCCAATGGCGACCCTGCACGTTTACGGCACCCGGCTCCCGAACGACAAGACGAAAACGCGCGGCGCGAGCACGTCCGACCTGTTGGATACTCACCGTTCGATACTCGATGTTGGATGTTGGATGTTCGATGTTCGATGTTCGATGTTCGATGTTGAACGTTGAACGTTGAACGTTGAACGTTGAAAGTTGGATGTTGGATGTTGGATGTTGAACGTTGAATGTTGGTTTAGTTTCTCCCCCGCCAGATTCTCCAAGTATCCACGACTTCCTCACCTCTCACGACGGTGAACTCGTCGAACTGGGCCACCGTGAGGCACGAGTGATTGGGAAGCACGCGCACGGTCGAGCCGACTGGGAGGGGCGCGGAGACGATGCCGTGTTCCTGACTCACCGAAACGACGCGCGCATCGGATCTCAGAGTCTTGGCTTCGTACTCTCGAAAGATCTCACCCATGGTTCGATGGGGTCCGTCGTCGGGACCCGTGTCCTTTGAGAGGGCCAGGGCGCCCGCGTCGATGATCCCGTGGCCCAGTGCCGGGTGTGAGGAAACGACGCTCGCGAGGACGGTGACGGCGCAGTCGGCGACCGTGCAGGAACCGATGACCGATTGTGTGAAATCGTATAACGCGTAGTTGCCGGGACGTGCTTCCGTCACGCCGTCCAGGCTCTCGGCGGCGTTCATCGCCGGTGTCGATCCCACACTCACTCCCTGCACGGGAATTCTGGCGCGTCTCAGCCGTTCCGCGAAATCGACCATCACACGCCGTTCCTCCTCCGCGATGCGCACGATTACGTCACCCCGAGCATGGTACGAGTGTCCCGAGTGTGACATGATTCCGTCGAATATCAGGGTTTCCGAGTCGGTGATGGCGCGCGCGATGGCCACGGCCTCATCACTCTGCGGATCGACGCCGGCTCGGTGATATCCGCAGTCGACCTTGAGCCAGACGTGAAACGGAAATCCGGTCTGGTCGATCGCCTTGACGGCTGGAAGCGAATCAACCGTGAGGCGGAGCGTCACGCGTTCCGCGAGCTGTTTGGCCTCGCCGATGCGGTTCACAATGACTGGAAACGCCCAGGTGATGTCGTCAAAGCCGTGATCGGCAAAGACTCGCGCCTCATACAACGTGGCGACGGTAATACCCCGGGCGCCGTGCTCGCGTTGTCTGTTCGCGATCTCGACACACTTGTGTGTCTTGACGTGCGGCCGTAACGCGACTCCCAGCGTGCGCGCCCGATCGGCCATGCGCCCCAGGTTTGTCTCGAGGACGTCGAGGTCGAGAAGGAGTGCCGGGGTGGGGAGGGAGTGTATCACCGGACGATGTGCAACCGGTCTTGCCGTTTGAGTACCCAGTCGGTCACGCCGTTCTCGTCGTGTTCGGCCTCCTCCTCGAGTGCCATGCGCACGGGCTGGCCGCGCCACTCGGGGACTGGTGTCGTCGCCTGTAATTCGATCGAGTGCCATGTTCCGTCTCTGAGCGGCACGTCCCCACGTCCGGGTACGCCCTCCTGACCGTCCCATCGGCCGATCAGCGGTCCCGCCCCGTGACCATGGTTCCCGATCGGGTGGGTATAGACCGTGCCGTTGATCCCCTCCCGTCGCATCTTGGCGAGCGCCGCGAAGAGAATCTCGTTCCCGGTACGGCCGGTTTGCATCTCCTCCAGTACGATGTCTTGCAGCCGATTCGCGCGGTGGAGCGCGGCCGTCAGCCCAACAGGTGGCGCGTCCTCGTCCGTCCGTAACACGTATCCCATGTGTTGCGTGTCGGTGTTCAGTCCCAGCGCCGTGATCCCGAAATCGCAATGCAAGACGTCGCCCCGCTGGATGACCGGTGCGATCGAGTCGGCCATGTCCACGCCGCGGCGTTGGACCGAGACCGACGTGTGAAACCACGTTCCCAGCCCCGCGTCGTTTACGCGTTGCCGCATCCACCATACGACGTCGTCGGTCGTGCTCACACCCGGTGTAATGACACGGTGTGAGAAGGCCGTGCCGATGATCTCGTGCACGAGCGCTTCCATCTTCCGATATGTGGCATGCATCGAGGGGACGTGAATGGCGAGATAGTCGATGGGCAAGTGCTCGCCGCGTACGACTCGACCGACGAGCTCGGGGCCGAGGGCTTCTTGCATCTGCTCCCACTCTCCGGCGGTCAAGCCGTCAGCGAAGTTGTGGTCCCGCGAAATGTTGACGGCGATCTTCTCGGGGTCCCGCTCACGAACCATCTGAGCGAAGAGATCCCACTGCTCGTTTCCGACGAGTTCCCCGGACCGACCGTCTTCGGTGGTGCGCGTCGCTCGGAGCGCCTGATAGACACCGCCTTGGGAAGTACCGCCAAGCGCGATGCGCTCGACCCCTTCGCGCGGCCCGCGGTCGTTGAAGATGTAAATCGTGCGGCGTCTCGCGGCGAACGTGGTCGGCGAGACGAGTGCTCGGAACACCGGGTCTTCGTTGTACTCGCGCATCGACATCACCCACATGTCGACGCCGTGCTCCCGCATGAGCATCGGCAATACGACGTCCAGGCGCTCCTCCAGCCATTGCTGCTGTAGCGCCGCTTGTTCTCGCAGCGTACCGAAGGGGCGTGTGGGAGTCGATTGTTGTGCGGGTAGCTGTGGAGATGCCAGTACCAGGAGTGTCAGGAGCCGCGCAGCGAGACGGAACATCGGGTTCTTCCTCGAATTGGTGGTGACACTCCAAGATACCTCGGCGTGCGTCTGGCGACGACCGGGAGCACGCGCGACCTTCCCACACTCCGTTGGCGGAGTAGAATGGGAGACCATGGAATCAACCGTTCGAGCACCGGATAGCGACAGGGTGACGTTTCCCCTCGAACCGACGGGAGAGGAGATGTACCGGCTCGTCGCCGAGGCGATGGCCCGTATCGTTCCGCACATCGAGTCGCTCCCCGAGCAACCGTCGGCCGATGTGACCGGTGGTGCGTCACTTGCCCGCTCGTTGGTCGAGCCCCTCCCGGAGCGCGGCGAGTCGTTCGAGTCGCTGCTCGATCTGATCTTCGATCGAGCCGTTCCCAAGAGCTTCAACACCGCCGGCCCCGGATATCTCGCCTACATCCCCGGCGGCGGCATCTTTCACTCCGCCGTGGCCGACCTAGTGGCCGACTCGGTGAACCGGTACGTCGGCGTGTTTGCGGCGGCGCCGGGGTTGTCGCAGCTCGAAGCAAATGTGGTGCGCTGGTTTTCGGACATCGTCGGATACGGTCCGGACGCCCGCGGGTTTTTGACCAGCGGCGGATCGTTGGCGAATCTGTCGGCGGTGGTGGTCGCCCGACGCGAGTTACTGCCGCGGGATTTCTTACAGGGGACGCTTTACGTGTCCGATCAGGTGCACCACTCGGTGCAGAAGGCGGCGATGCTCGCGGGGTTCCCGATCGACAACGTGAGGGTGATCGAAACCGATGGGCGGTTCTGCGTACGGCTGGACCGGCTGGAGGAGCAGGTCGCGGCCGATCGCGCGGCGGGCATGCAGCCGTTTTTCGTCGTCGGGAGCGCCGGTACGACGAACACGGGGGCGTGCGACGATCTGGAGGCACTCGCAACGGTGGCGGAACGCGAGGGGATGTGGCTTCATGTCGATGCCGCCTACGGTGGGTTTTTTATGCTCACGGAGCGCGGTCGGCACGCGATGCGTGGCATCGAGCGGGCGGCGTCCGTCACGCTCGATCCCCACAAGGGGATGTTTCTTCCGTACGGAACCGGATCGCTCGTGGTGCGAGACGGTGAATCCCTTCGGCGGGCGTATACGCTCGATGCCGACTATCTGCCACCGATGCAAGAGGATCGTGACCTCGTCGACTTCTGTCAGATCTCGCCCGAACTCTCACGCCCGTTTCGCGGGATCCGGGTGTGGCTGCCGCTCAAGCTGAACGGAATCGCGCCCTTTCGTGCCGCGTTGGACGAGAAGCTGGACCTGGCAACGTGGGCGACCGAGGAGCTTCGGACGATCGATGATCTCGAGATCGTTGCCGCACCGCAGCTATCCATCGTGGCGTTTCGGCTACGGCGTTCCGGTCTCGGGCGAGACGACGCGAACGAGTTGAACAGACGGTTCATCGAACGGATCAACGACCGCCGCCGCATCTACCTGACTGGCACGATGTTGAACGGTCAGTTCGCCATTCGCGTCTGTGTGTTGTCGTTCAGGACGCACGCGGACCGGATGCGGGAAGGACTCGAGGACATTCGGGAGGCCGCCGCGAGCCTCTGAAGGCGAACGGCACCCGGCCGGAGGGGGGCCGCAGGCGGGGCGGGGCTCGGTGTCGCAGGTGTGACTTTTCGGGCGACGACGCGCGTCTAAACAAGTGTAAGAGCCGCGGTGGTGCGCCCCGGACCTGCCTCTTTATGGGAGCGTCAGGTCGAGCATCAGCTTCTTCAAATTTTGGGCGGTCGCGGCACGTGCGCGCTTGTCGAGCGGTTGGAGTAACCGGTCGATGCGTGTCAGGCGTTCGGCGATGGCCTGCTCCGCCAGTTTTCGGCCACGTGGGAGCAGTGTGATCACCACGCCGCGGCGGTCCTTGGGATCGGCGCTCCGCTTCACCAGGCCTTCTCCTTCCAACCGGTCGAGTCGGTTGGTCATGGCCCCGGAAGAGAGGACGGCGTGGCGACGAAGCTCCGTCGGCGAGAGCCGGTACGGCGGTCCCTGGCGTAGCAGCGCCGAAAGGACTTCGAACGCCCAGGGGGTGAGCCCGGCGCGTTCCAGCAGCTTTGTTTCGAGCTGGCGGAAATGTTTTGCCAAGAGGAGGATGCGGCTCATGACGGCCAAGCCGGTGACGTCCAGCTGCGGCCGGGACCGGTCCCATTCTTCGAGAATGATGTCGACGGCGTCCGATGGCATAGCAGTCAATGTACGCCGAACGACCGGTTCGGAGTAGTTTGGCGCGGAGCTTTACATCGAGATATACGTCTTAAGCCTCCGGGTCGCCACGCTTCACAGACGTCGTCGTTTGGGGCCATGTTGTAAGTCTGCACGGATCGATCCGGTGGGGACCGGGCGCCGCCGTTCCGCCGGGCGGTGTCGATGCGAACACGGACAGGGGGAGAATCACAGAGCCACCAGTGCGGTCGACGCGTCGTCGGCTCACGGTGATGGAGAACGACCATGTTGA
>JBFIZG010000190.1:0-6648 GCA_041604955.1 Gemmatimonadales bacterium
CCGCCGTAGATCCCGATCCGCGTGGAATCGACTCCCAGGGTCTCGACGAGCCACTTTGCTCCATCGACCTGATCGGTCAGATCTTTGCCACCCATGTGCCGATAGATCGCCGTACGCCAATCGCGTCCATGCCCTGCGCTGCCGCGGTAATCCATGTCCAACACCGTGTAGCCACGTGATGCCAATAGGTGGTGGAACATGTATTCCCGATAGTAGTTGGACCACCAGTTGTGCACGTTTTGGAGATAGCCGGCGCCGTGCACGAAGATGACCGCGGGACGCTGCCCGGCCGGTGCCTGATTGGCCGTTGGCCGATACAACCGCGCCGGCACGTCCGTGCCGTCGCGCGCAGGAATCATCACGATCTCGGGCTTGATCCACGGTCCGCGCCGCCACTCTTCCGTCGTACTCTCCGTAATCTTCCGCATGTCGCGGCCGAGTCGGTTCTCCTGCACATAGAGCTCCGGTGGGTGGTTCGCTTCCGAATGTGAAATCGCAAGCCACCGCCCGTCCGGCGAGACGCTCACGTCTTGCCGCCCCATCGCCGTGGTCACCTTAGTCAGGGTCCCACCCCGTGCCGGCAGAGTGTACAGGTGCACTTCCTGAAATCCGTCGCGATTCGCGGTGATGTACCAGGTACGCCCATCGCGAGAGAGGTCGGCGTTCAGTACCTCCCACTCTCCACTGGTGAGCGCAGTTGGCTCCCCGCCCTTGGCGGGTACGGTGTACAGGTGCGCCCACCCGGACTGCTCAGACCCGAAGTACACGGACTCACCATCAGGCATGAACCCCGCGGTGCCCGCGAGAAGACGTCCGATCCAAGCGGGATCGTGGCGGTGATGGACAATTCGCGTCTCGAGACTCGGTACGTCGACGACGACGTACCATCGATGCTCGTCGTCATACGTTTCGACACGCAGCAGCGCGTGTCGGGAGTTCGGTGCGACATCGACCCCGACGATCGAACGCTCACCCTCACCGACGCTGTCGCCAACGAAGGTGACCTCACCCGTGGCAACCTCCAGGATCGCGGCCCGCGACGTCCCCTGCTCGTCGCCCACCTTGGTCCGCCCGGTATACGTGTCCACATACCCGTCCTCGGTGATCCAAATCGGCATCTCGAGGCGTCTGGCATTTCGGGCTTGCTCGGACACGGTGAGCAAGACGAAGCGACCGTCAGGCGTGACCCGCATGTTCCGTACATTCTTATTCTGACCGGGATAAAACGGTTTCGGCTTCGTCGAGTCAGGAGATGCCGCGCGCCGAGCCCACGGCTGGCGTTCGACGTGTCCGTCCCGAATCACTTCGAAGAATCGCCGCTCCTGCTCCGCCACAAACGCTCGTTGCTCCGAACGCTCCTGCGCCGTGCGGGGCTCGTCGCCACGGCGAATGTCGGTGAGTTGCCGAATGCCTCCGCCGGACAGCTCGATTGCCATGATGTTTCCGTCGCGCTCGAAGTAGACGGTCCCACCATCCGCGGACCACACGGGGTTCGACTCGCCGCCCGGTCCCCGGGTCAGGTATCGAGAGCGCTCACCATCCCAGAGCACGATGTCGCCGTCGATCGAGAACAACGCCCGTCGTCCATTCGGCGACCACGTGGCCGGCCCCGCCAGGATCGTGTCGGGATCGGCCCCGTCGAGACGCTCGGGGCGTCCCTCGCGGGGACTCAAGCGATACACCGTGGCCGTCGTGTCGACACCTGGTTGCTCCCACCGGAAGTAGATGTACCGGCTGTCGGGCGACCAACTGAACGGACCGCCGCCACCAAAGAACCCGCCGCCGCGGAGCGCTTGGGGTCGCGACCCCACCAGCTCCGGCCCCCGCATGATGTTTTCAATCGAAAGATCGAATTCCTGTCCCTGACTCGTCGGCGCCACCATCGTGATCAGTACCGCTGCGCACCAGAGCGGTCTCGTGCGTGGGGTCATGTCGCTGTTCTCCATCCGATTCATTTGTTTGTTCGTTGCGTTGTCGCGCATTCACGCTCGGGCGAAGGTGCACGCCGACATTCCGAGTCGCAAGACCGAGTTTCGAAAGCGCACCGGACGCGGTACCATTCAGCGATGCAACCGCAACGCGGCACCGTCCTCGCCTGCCTCCTGATATGGCTAGGGACCGGGGCGTGCGCCACGCGTTCCGCCGACGGCGGCGCTGAAAATACCGAACGCGATACGGCTGGGCCGGACGTCGTCGGAGCATGGACCCTCGGCGCGACCGCTCCGGCCGGCAGTGTGGGAGCCGGATTACAGCTCGATTTCCACATCGACTCGGTGCGCTCGTCGTCGGTGTTCGGGCGCCTCACCCGGTTTTTCGCGGGCGACGTCGGGCTGGACGCCTCTCGGTTCAGCCGATTCTCCGGCACCTTGGACCAAGACAGCCTCATTTCTCTCACGGTTTCGACGGACGACGATCCCGCCAGCACCATTTCCGTTTCGGGGATGGTGCGCGCGAACTCGATTGATGTGACGGAATTGCTTTTGGGACGGGATACGTTATCGGGAACGAGTCGAGTGTGGGTACTCCGGAGGACGAACCACCCGTAACGCGGCCAGGGCCTTATTTCCTGAGCACAAGCCGTCGATCTCGGGTCGAGCGCACGCCATAGTCCGCCCCGGCCACACGGGTGACGGTCATCGAATACGCCTCGACCTCTTTCCGATCCGACACCTCCAAGAGAATGGCGGGACCGTTTCCGGGAACACCGGTCAAGATGCCGCGCCAATCGATGTCACTCACTCGCTCGACGAACACCTGGCACCCCGAACAGTTTGACGCAATCCCGGTTATTGCGAACGGCGCCGTAGCCGTCGCTCTGAAGGCGATGGCGCGATCGTCGTTGTTCGGCGTTTCGAAATCGAACGGCAACTCTCCGGCTTTCGGACCTGAATCGCACGACAGGGCAACGGCGGCCAGTACTCCGAGCATCAGGATCGTGTTACGCATCATCGTCCGCTCCCCCGTGTTGCCGGCTCGGCCGGTCGTGCTTGTCGAAGTACCTCGCCCATCTCCGCCGCCGACACGACCCCACCTGTCGTCTCCACCCAGGCCAGAAAATCACCGAGGTCGAACTGACCGGTTCGATTGCCGACGAGATCCAGGTATCGCACCTCGTCCGCGGACAACACCGAACCGAGACCCACCAGCTGACGCACGACATCGGCCACGACCAACGCAGGCGGAACCACGCCGAGCGTAAACTGCTGCTCCACCGTCTGTGACCCGGATCGGATTCGTGCCGTGAAGGTCGTTTGCCCTACTACCTCGGGAATACCGGTCAGTACCCCGTCGAATCGAAGGGATAAGTTGCGTGGCAAGGTTCCCTGCACGAGTTCCCACGTGAAGGTGCCGATACCGCCGCTGGCGCCGAGTTCGTGCCGATAGGACGCCCCCATGATCGCCTGCGGGACCGCAGCGCTTGGCACCACGAGCGGAGCGCCGAACGTGGCCGTCACCTCGTACGGGCGCTCCATCGCGAGCACCACGACCGGGTTGGCGGTGGTCGTATCCCCCGACCAGCCTTCGAACACATGCCCGGCAGAGTCGACCGACGCCGTGAGAGTTACCTCCGTCCCCTCGACCAGGAGTTCCCCACCGCCGAAATCGAGTTGCGGGTCGGCCGTGACCGAACCGCCGATACCCTCCTGCCCGACTCGCACCAGGAACTCGGCTGACGTGGTTGCAACGATCGAGTCGCCGCCTTGGGATGCGACAAAGACATGGCTCCGCTGCTCGCCATTCGACCACGACACCCACGTATACCGTCGCCGTCCGCCGTCGACCAGCTGCACGTCGTCCATATCGAGCGTGTGCTCGCTCCCGGGCGTCAGCCGCTGTTCGAACTCCGTGAAGGGCGCACCGTCCAGCCGAAATACCGCAAACGCCCGCCCGGTCTCGATAACCGTCGGACGCTCAAACCGTATTCGCGCCGTGATCGCGCCCGAGGGCTCCTGCGTGATCGAATCGACTGCGACAAAGGAGTTCGCCCCGTCGTTGGTCGCGCTCGAGGGAATGGTGCCTGGCCCGAATGCCGTCTTATTACCGGCGCCCGGGAACGGATCGGTCGCGTCGCCGCGATTCGCGCCATCTTGTAGATCCGTACGGGCATCGGCCTGCTCGAGCGCGAGCGCATTGGGCCGAGAGGCGTTGACGGAGTTGAAGACGGTGCGCTGTCTGATGGCCACGGAATCCGCATGCCAAATCAGCAGCCCAGGCGACCACACAAACGCATCCGAACCGATTGCCTGGCGGTTCTCCAAAATGAAGTACTCGTCGCGATTGTCGATCGGCAGGATGAACGCCGTGTCGGACGTCATCACCGGGCCGATTTTCAGGACCGTATCCGTCTGCATCACGACTTCAGTGATCCAGCCGAGTTGTGCTTTGGACCACGCCATCATGTGCGCCGGACTCGACGGGAAATGCCAGTTTCCGGAACCCATCAATCCCCAGTGGCCGATGCCTTCACCCTCATTGCTCGTATCGTAGAGGTCGGGTAACCCGAAGAGGTGTCCGGTCTCGTGCGAAACCACCCCAATGGCCTGCGGTTGACCCGCCGTGCAACCGCCGGGGCCACCCTGCCCGCCCTGGACGATGTAGTCTCGAACTTTGATCTTTCCACCACCTAAGGCGTCGTCATCCGTCAGCAAGTCCGCCCCTCTCCGGCCGCGGTACGACCACCGATGCGCCCACAGGTTGTCGTTCCCTCCGCATGCGCCGTCCAACTCGGGGTGAAACAGCACGATCGCATCCACATAGCCGTCGTCATCGGCAGAGTTCGGCAGTCCGTCGGGACCGTCGTTGTCGAACTGCCCGAAGTCTACGGCGCCATCCCGGGCGGCCACGAGCTCCGCAATCATGTTGGTGAACGGAACATTGGCAGCGGAGCAGAGCCCGTTGCACCCGGCTTCATAGATGGAGTCGGCTTCGCTCACCCGAGTCCAGTCAAACACCGTCCCACTCACCGTGAGGGTGTTGTTCGACATTTCTCGATAGAAGGTGTTGACCGAGTACGGGGGAGCTGGATCGGAGCCGAACATGTTCGCGTCGAAGTCCTCTCTGGGAAGCGTCGTTGCGACCGTCGTCGAATCCGTGTCGGAAAAGAGGATGAGAAAGACGGCGAGGGTCAGTTCGCCGGAGAGGACGCCGCCGGTGGATGAGGCTGGCGAGGGCGCCCCAGACGCTCTGGCAGCGGACTGACGTTGTCGGTTTCTCGACGCGGCGACCGCGTGCCCGCGGACAGTCCACCCGTTGTTCTCGGAAAACTGAAACGCCCGGGGATTGTCACGAAGGAGTTCGTAGTACCCGGGCGGCGGATCGACCGACATGTAACGACCGAACGCTTCCACATCGCCCTGAGCTTCGAGGTTGGGCGGCAGTACGAGCACAACGAACACGCTGAGCCCGAGGTGAATGCGAGCGAACAGACCCCTTATCATACCCGGTATGGTTTGAGACTCAGACAATGTAACGCATGCGCTGCAATCTCAGTTCCGTGGAGACCGGCGTCCGTAACCGGGCTCACCCGGAAAACTCCCTGGGCACGTGTTCGTCCGTTTTTCGGTCGGTCGCCGCATGGCACACTCCGCTGACTGACCCAATACACCACGCCGGCTCGATTTGTTTGACGCCCATGCGGAGCCGGCTCATGCCCGACGGGAGCATGGGAGGTTCTGGTCGCAAGGCATTTATTGACAATGAGTTATGATTGGGACTCCGAGCAATCCGTTGGGGCGGACGCCCTTGTGTGATAGCCGGGGCATCGGTACCTTGTGAGATCTTTTTCCCAGGATCACCGGGGTTCCGTGACTCAAAGAATACCAACTAGTAGAGGCACCGTGGACACGCAGACGTTGCAGCAGCTTCAGCTGTTCGAGAAGTGCCGCGGCTTCACCAAGGCGCACGAAATAGAGGCGAAGGGACTGTACCCGTATTTCAAGCCCATCTCCAAGGCCGAAGACACGGTGGTGGTCATCGAAGGCCGTGAGCGGGTGATGATGGGCTCAAACAATTACCTGGGCCTGACGCATCATCCGCGGGTACTCGACGCGGCGCGCGTCGCATTGGAATGTTTCGGATCGGGATGCACTGGCAGCCGCTTCTTGAACGGAACGCTCGAGTTGCATGAGCGGCTCGAGGCGCGGTTGGCGGAGTTCTTTGGCAAGGAGTCGGCGCTCGTTTTCTCGACCGGGTACCAAGCCAACCTGGGATTGATCTCGGGACTGGTGAGCCGAAACGACGTCGTCTTTGTCGACAAGCTGGATCATGCGTCGATCGTCGACGGAGCCAAGCTCTCGTATGGAGAGATCGAGCGCTTCAATCATGGCGACTTGGGCCAACTGGAGCGCAAGCTGCAGAAGTATCCGAACCGGGGCACCATGATCATCGTCGATGGTGTGTACTCCATGGAGGGAGACATCGCCGACATCCCGGCGCTGGCGGACATCGCCCAACGCCATGGTGCGGCACTCGCCGTGGACGACGCGCATTCGGTGGGCGTGCTCGGACCCAAGGGCGACGGCACTGCGGCGCATTTCAAGATGATCGACGATGTCGACGTAATCGTCGGGACGTTTTCCAAGTCGCTGGCGTCTATTGGCGGGTTCGTCGCGGCGACTGAAGAAGTGATTCATTACCTCAAGCATCACA
>JBFIZG010000191.1:0-6632 GCA_041604955.1 Gemmatimonadales bacterium
CCCTCGGCGTTCTGTACCGGCCTGCCGCTCAACCGTACCCGGATCTTCTTCCCATCCTTGCGCATCCATTCACACTCGAGCGCTTCGATCCGCTCCCCCGCTTCAATCTCCTCCAAGTGCCGTGCCCACTGATCGTCGACGTAGACGTCTCGTAAGAGGTCGAGCGCCAACACTTCTTCTTCTGACTCGTATCCCAGCATCGTCACCAGCGCCGGATTCACAGTCAAGAACCGGCCGTTGACGTCGCTTCGGTAAATGCCATGGGTCGCATGCTCGAAGAGACCGCGGTACTTTGCCTCTGACTCACGACCCGCCTCCTCAGCTTTTCGAAGATCGGTGATGTCTTGCGCGTGACCGATCACGTAGGGCACCCCGTCGATGCCTTCCCGCAGCGTGTTGCGATACACCAAGAGGCGCTCGCCACCCGGCACCGCAATCCGCAACAACCCGCTGCTCGACCGGTTCTCCCGCAAATCTCGCAAATAGTCGACGAAGAAGTTCCGGACGGACGGCACCAGGAGTTCCTCCAGGTTCCGCCCGATCATTTGATCCACCGTCAACCCGAACAGCGCCGCACCAGCCGGGTTCGTCGTGAGCAACACACCGTCGAGCGTGTGGGTGCAGAGTAATCCCTGACTCTGTTCGAACAGATCGCGGTACTGTTCCTGGCTGACTTGCAGCGCTTCGGCGGTGGCCTTCCGTTCGGTGATGTCGCGAATGATGCTGGAGAAGCCGCCGACACCGCCCGACACGTTGTGAATGGGAGAGAGCGACAACGTAATGTCGATGATCGTCCCATCCTTGCGCAGCCCACTAGTCTCATACCGCTCGATCCGTTCCCCATCGAGCAGTCGGTTCAACAGATGCCGGATCTCTTCCTGGTGCTCAGGCGGCACCATGGCGCTGAGATGCTTGCCGATGGCCTCCCCGGGTGGATACCCAAACAAACGCTGCGCCGATGCGTTCCAGGAAACGATGTTTCCCTCGAGCGACTGCCCGATGATCGCGTCCTCCGACGACTCGACGATCGACGCCAAGTACCGTTTGGCTTCTTCGGATCGGCGACGCTCTGTGATGTCGGAGTCGACCCCGACCATCCGCACCGGCTTTCCCTGCTCGTCGCGGGAAACAACTTTACCGCGATCGAGCTTCCATCGATACTCACCCAATTTCGTGAGCACGCGCTTTTCACACCGGTATACCTGGGTGCGGCCCTCGAGGTGCGCGTTCAAGCGCTGCTTCACCCGCGAGAGGTCTTCCGGGTGGATGAGGTCCTCCCACGAACGGATGGTGGGCTCGAGGTCACTCCGGTCGTAACCGAGCGACTCGAGCCACTGATCGCTGTAGATCACCTCGCCAGTCGCAATATTCCAATCCCACACACCCTCTGCCGTCGCATCGAGCACCAACCGGACATGTTCGTCTCGATTCCGAACGGCGTGCTCGGCGCGTTTCTGCCGGCTGATGTCCTCACAGATCGTCACCTTGCCGATCGCTTCCCCCAATCGGTTGCGCACGACGTTGGAGAACAACTGGACAGGAAACGTCGTCCGATCTTTTCGAACGTTTAGGCTTTCCCGACGCCAATCTGTCCGGAGGTCGAGCTGCTCCGAGGTATGGAAACGCCAGCGGGCGGGCGGCGCGAAGATGCGGGCGTTCTTCCCGATCAGCTCATCGACGACATACCCGTGCATTCGCGAATCCGCCGGGTTGCAATGGATGATCGTGCCTTCGGTGTCCGTGATGGTCACGCCAAGCTGGACGGCATCGATCGCGGCCGCGAAGCGTTCCAGATCGTCCTCGATGGACGCGTGTCTCACTGTTGTGACGCTTGCGTCACCGACCCTGCTCCGCAGGGACTGGATCTCCTCGATCAGCTGCCGCTTGGTCTTGTAGACGTCCTCCATCCGTAGACCTCCCCCCAAACTCGTGCGTCTACCCAATCACCCGGCCGCCACCGCCCAACATATGTACAAAACCATTCGACGAATCAATACTCAGCGCCTCGATGCCAACCATTCGTCAATGCCTCTCACTCCTCAAACGGGGCCCGGTACCAATCACGGGCACTCAGATCGCGGTAATACCCTCCAGTTCGCGACGGACCGACTCCACGTCGGCAGCGTGGGCGGCGCGTCGGTGGGGATCCCCGTCCGGACACGACTGCTGCGCGAGGAGGACGAAGAGGATGACGACAGGAAGCCGGCGCGGCACCGGTGAACCGGAGCGCCGCGCGGGGCGGTTCACGGGCCGGCCGCGAGTAGCGTCTTAATGCGCTCGTAGTCGTGCGGGACGTCCAAGTCGATGAGTGCCGATGCCGGCCAGTCCACCGCCAGCGCCTGGTCACGCAGCCGCGTGACCACCTCCTTGCCACACCCCTCTCCCTCAGACGCGCCAAATTCGGAAAACAACGAGCGATCGAACAGGGTTGGTGGCGCGGCGACGTGACCGTACCTCGATAGCACGACCGGAGCGTTGGTCCCCCGGAACCGTCTGACTAATTCCCGAAGCATTGCGGCGGTGACGAACGGCATGTCGCCCAGCATCACGAGGGCGGCGATCGACTCGTCAGGCACCTGCCCAATCCCGAAACGAAAGGAATTGTTCATGCCGCGCTCGTGCTCGGGATTGACGACCACCGAGCAACGAATCCCCGCCAGCTCCGGAGCCACCAGATCCGACTCGAAGCCCAGCACGACGAGTACCGGTTCCAACCCGGCGCACGCGGCCCGGCCCACGACATGACGGATCATGGTCACGCCGTCGAGTTCGAGCAGCAGTTTGCTCTGCCCCATGCGGGTCGAGGCTCCGGCGGCAAGAACCACTCCGGCCACCGGTCCCTGGCGTTCAGCTGGCATGCGCCGCCTTCTTCCGGAGTCGCGGATGACCCAACGCTCGGGCACGAACCGAGAGTGTCTCGGCGATGATGCTGACGGCTACCTGCTCGGGACCATCGGATCCGATATCCATCCCAACGGGCCCAAAGACACGGGGATGCCGTGGAGAACCCGTGATCTCTTCCAATATCTCTTCCGTTCGGGCGCGCGGACCCAACACCCCCACATACGGCACCGACGTCCGCAGCAACAGCTCGACCCAGCCACGGTCGTTCACCAACGAATGGGTCATCACCACCACATAGCTGTCGTCACCCAGCACGATCTCGATTGGATCGTTGAACCGCGCGACAACCACTCGCGTCGCCTCCGGGAACCGTTCCGGTGTGGCGAGCCCCGCCCGGTGGTCAACCACCACCACCCGAAACCCGACCGTCTGTCCGAGCGCGGCCAGCGCGCGTGCGTCGTCGCCGGCCCCTACAATGACGAGCGCAGGCGGTGGTTTCATGATTTCCGTGAACACCTCGACGGCTCCGATGCGGTCGGAACCCGATTCGCCAGCGGCGAGTCGGACCCGTGCGACACCTTCTGCCCCGCGTTCGAGTTCGCCGCTCGCCGAGCACGAACAAGTGACGCCACCCTCGGTCGAGACAATTACGTCGCCCGCGGCGGGGCCCGCCAAGATAGTCGAGATCGCAAACGGCGAATCGCCATCTAACAGCTCACCGACACGGTGCAGCACATCCTGCACCCCCGGCGTCACTTCTTGAATGAACACGTCGATCTCACCGTTGCAGCCGAGACCGAGGCCCCAGAGCGCATCTTGATCGGTCGAGGTGTCGTAGTGCTTGAGCACCGGCTGCCCCTTCCTCTCGCCGATCACGCGGCGCGCGATTTCCCGCACATCCGCCTCGAGGCATCCACCGCTCACACCACCGAGCTGGTCACCGGTCGGCTCGATCAGGAGCTTCGCCCCCGGACGCCGATATGAAGACCCGGCGATGCTGACCACGGTGGCGAGCGCGGGACGCCCATCTTTCGGGTCCAACCGCGTGAGCCGACCCACGATCTGCGACGTTTCCTGCCACTGCTTCAAGGAAGACCTCTGAAGTGGATTGATATCTAATTGTACACCTGAATCCGCTCGCCACGTGAGGGATCCATGGTTGGTGGAACCGAACGTCCAAACCGCTCGTAGTACTCTCCATGGCCACCAAACAGACGGGTCGCACACATACAAAGACGATTGGCAAGAAACCGCACACGGGCCGCCGGTACGTCCAGAACGGCAAGGTCCGCATCGAGTGGACGGAAAGTGGGAAACGTCGCTCGCGCACGGTCGGGCCGAACACGCCGGAAATGCGCGCGGAGGCGGATTCGACGCTGGAAGCGATGCTGGCAGACGCGCCCGTTGAAACGAGCGCTCCCCCATTAAACGACGAGCCGGCCGGGCCCTCGGAAGAGTTGTCCTTTAGGTCGCTGGCACTCGCGCTGCTCGATGCCGCCGATCTGGTCGCCGACGGGATCCGGAACGCAGCTCGAGAACTCCTCGAGGGGATCGCGAGCGACGCTGCCAGCGAGTCGGAGAATCCCGACGCGAAGACCACAGACGGCTGACACGCCGAGGCAGGCCTCTTCGGCGCTCAGGTGTTGGATACGTTCGTTGACAAGCTCTCTCGGCGGACTGTCAATAAACGTTTCCAGCCTTATTTCGACGCCAGGCGGTCGTTTACGCCCGTCGTACCACTAATCGAAGGATACCGTCTCGCCATTTACCACGGCGGTGCCGTCTTGCGGAACGGTCTCGAGGTCCGACTCCGACACCTGCATCACGGGAATCGGCGAGTAACCCAACTCCCGGGCAATGATGACACCGAGTGCCAGGATCGTGTCGTCCCCCGCAAGCACGATTGCCGCCGGGGCAACGCGTGCGCGCAGTAGCTCGAGCATCACCGCGCTGGACGAGCTGGACCCGACGGCGCCCGGTACGATCAAGATCCGACCGGCGACACTCCGACCGCAGTCGGGATGACGCGGGTCCACAATCACTCCAGACGCCGGATCGACCGCACCCCAAAAACTCACCGGCGCCCCTAGCTTGAGGATCGGGGCCCTTGCATAGCCGGCGCACAGGATTCTCCCGCGTATCTGGCTCACCACTACCGCCAGCGCCCATCGTCTCGCACGACGCGCCCGGCCGTCGCCGAGGCGACACAGTCCTCGAGACTCCCAAACACCACCTCGTACCCGGTGTTTGACGGCGTATAGTGCGCGAACTTGGCGGAGTTCGTCATGAGTACGCCACCGGTTGCAGGCAGAATCGGTGTTACGACGACGCAGGTATCGACGACGATCTCCACCCCCGCGTCGCTCAGGGCGGAGGTGCGGCCCTGTTTTTCCAACTCGTCGAGCACGCCTCGACCGGTGCAGACGTAAAACGGAACCCGGATGCGGGCGCTGCCGAGAATCCGTTCCAGCTCTGTAAACTCCTCGAGCGAGAAGTGGGGACTTCCCAACGCGACGGCATCGATCGTGTCGCCGCTGGCGGTCGAGAGGAGATCGCGTGCCTCGCGAACCAGTGCCGGCGTCAGACGAATGACCCTGCGGGGCGGCCGGGTCCCCAGCGCCGTGTCGAGATCGGGAGCCTCGGGGGTCACCCCGACGACGTGGAACAAACCCACCGAACCAGTCGAAGCGGCGGCCGCACCGAGCGCTTTCAACTGATCTTCACTCGTCTGGGCGGGAAGTCCGTCGATCACGGACACCTCGTCGCTCACCACCCTCCCGAGTCAGGAGCCGAGTACCGGATAGAACACATCGGCCCGTTTGAGCTCGTCACTGAGGGGGCTCGTGTCGATGACGACGGTTCCGATACGGTTTTCATCGAGGTGGAGCCCGGTCAGGGGCGCGCGACCGACCAGCGCGCAACAGATATCCAGAAAATCGCCGTACCGGCTCGTGCGCGCCCCTAACACTGAATTGGCGAACGCGACGGCGTTGCTCTCGCCCCAGGCCACGTGATCCCCCAGGCCGGGGCGGTGGCCGGCCTGGTACGGCGCACAGGTCCAGGTCGGTCGCCCGCCGAGCTCGACGTAGGCGGCCATCTGCCTGCGCGCCATCGCACTCCGGTGTGGGTCGGCGCGTATGCGGTCGGGCCGGAGCAGGTCGAGCGCGCCGACATTCAGAGTGGTGGTTACCTGCACCGCCCCGTCTCCGGCTACGAGCCGCTCGGCGAACTCTACGCCGCCGTCGCCATGATAGAGGCATCCGTCGATGTGGGCAGACTGGATCTCCACGAGTCGTTCGGCACCACTCAGGGCGGCCATTTCGGCCACGACACGCATGGCGAGCGCAGCGGCTTCGCTCCACTCGCCGGACTGAATGGCCCGTTCCTCTGGCGTCAATCGAACGCTCGGGATCGTCATCGGTCCCGGTCACACAATGGCGCCCGTCTCGCGGGAGATCGTCTCCGCGAGGACGCGTTTTCTGTCCTCCGGCAACCAGGAGACCCGGACGGCATTCATGATGACTTGCTCGATCTCCGCTCGCGAGAATCCGAGACGTTCTTCGAGCAGACGATACTCCC
Organism: Gemmatimonadales bacterium; assembly: GCA_041604955.1. Classification (GTDB taxonomy): domain Bacteria; phylum Gemmatimonadota; class Gemmatimonadetes; order Gemmatimonadales; family GWC2-71-9; genus JBFHWR01. Next base: position 6,424 of record JBFIZG010000191.1, read on the forward strand.
CGGCAAGCGAGTTTCCGAACATCTTGGGATCGTCGGTATTGACGGTCACGATCACACCGCGCTCGAAGAAGTATCGGGCCGGATGGGCATCGATCGCGTCGACGACCCCGGTCTTGACGTTTGAGGTGGGGCACAGTTCGAGCGGAATGCCCTGCTCCGCGAGATGAGCCACGAGCCGCTCGTCCTCCGCCGCGCGGGTTCCGTGCCCA
>JBFIZG010000192.1:0-6630 GCA_041604955.1 Gemmatimonadales bacterium
CCGATAATCGTGAGTCGGTCGCCCTCTCGAAGGACTGTCCGACCCCGGGGCACCAGCGTCTCGTCGTAGCGCCGGATCAATGCCACCAAGCTCCCTTCCGGCATCTTGACGTGTTTGAGCGACAGACCGATCAAAGACTCGGACAGGGAGCCGGTCTTGAGTTCGACGGTCAGGAATCTGTCGTCCCGCAACAAAGTTTCTCGAAGGTCCTGTTCGTCGCGGTCGCCCATCCACTCCGTCAGGAATTCGTCGCTTTCGATTTTTCCGGCCAGATGAGCGAGAATCCGGAGGTGGCGGCCGGGATCCTCGGTTCCACTGACCAGAAAGAAAACCGCCTTGATCGGCTCGGTCGCCGCCTGCCGCGCGAGCGCTTCATCCGCCTCGCCTACTTGGACGCCGCCGGCACAACGGACCAGCACCATTTCCGACATCTCGAGATTCGCCAGCCTCGTATGAAGGAGCGCGGCGCCGTGGGATACAGGTGTGCCACCGACCTCGACGCATTTTGTCAGACCAATTGCGATCTCATCGGCGGTTCCCGGAGTACGTGCAGCCAATAACACTGAGACGTCCCGGATCAGCGCATCCAGGTCCATGGCATCTTCGACATCGATCACAAACGATCGCGCCACAACGTGATCGAAGGGGTCTTCCGCTCGCATACCCTTCTCCTTCATAATGCCTCGGAGCTCGCGGTCGAGACCGGCGAACCTGCGCCGACCGAGCCGTTCGAAGACGTGGTAAATCGCGCCGTCCCGAGCCAGGCGGCCCTTCGCATAGTAGTTGTACCACCCAATACTACTTGCCATCACGCCCGCCGAGAACAGCGCGGATACCCATCCCATCTCCGCGATGAGGATGAGGGGGAACACGATGCCAATGACCTGCATCCACGGATACAGGGGCGCCCGGTACCCGGGATCGTATGACTCGATGCGACTCTCTCGCATCACGATGACGGCGACGTTTACGAGTGCAAAGATCAGAAGCTGAAGCGAGCTGGCCAGCTTTGCGACCTGTTCGACGTTGAATACCAGCAGAAAGAGTACCAACAACCCCCACGTGAGCAGGATGGCTGGCACCGGCGTGCGAAACCGACCTAAACCCGAGAGCCACTCCGGCGCCAAATAGTCGCGGCTCATGGCCAAGGGATACCTTGACGCCGCCATGACCCCCGCGTTCGACATCGATGCAAACGCCGCCACGGCTGCCACGACCATCAGCAGTTCGCCGGCTCGCCGCGGGATCCAACTGAAGAACGCCCGGGCTGTGTCGGCAACGGGCGTCAGACTCGCGCTCAGCGTCCCGACACCGAGAACCGACACCATGACAAACACACCCAGGACGTAAATGACGGTAACGGTGAGGAGCGAGAGCGCCATGCCTAACGGAATATTCCGGTCGGGATCGGTCACTTCTTCGGCAAGGCTCGCCACTTTCGTCAGGCCGACGTAGGAAATGAACACAAGCCCGACGGTCCCAAGAAACCCGTCGACCCCATTGGACATAAAGGGCGTAAAACGCGCCTGTGTCGTCTCCACGATGCCCCGCTCGAACAGCTCGGCGAAGCCATGTAACACGAAAAACGTCAGGATGCTGAGAAGCGTAAGGAGCAAGATTCGGAGCAACCCGGTCGACTGCTTCGCGCCGAGTATGTTGAGCACGGCGAAGACTGCCGTGAACGTCAGGGCCGTTGTCTTGAGGGGGACGTCGAACACCAGCGCCATGTATGCCCCCATGCCGATCAGCGCGAACGCGCTCTTCAGCACCAGCACGACCCATGTGCTGACGCCGCCGATGGTACCGACGAGGGGTCCAAGTGTTCGATCGAGAAAGTAGTACGTCCCACCGGCACGCGGCATCGCCGTAGCGAGCTCTGCCTTGCTGACCATCGCGGGAACGATCAGGAGGGCCGAGACGAAGTATGCGAGTACAACCGACGCGCCGGTCTTTCCGGCGGCGAGACCCGGCAGCAAGAAAAACCCCGAACTGAACATCGAGCCGGTACTGATCACGTAGACGTCAGCCAGGGTGAGCTGTTTCTTCAGGTTCGCGCTGGAACTCGCCATCAGAAGAAGTTCCGGAGTATTGAGGGATGTGGCGCCAGGACCGGAGCCGGTCTAGCGCACAAAGTACCATCGACAGACCGCGGTTGACAGTGCACCGGACTCCGTTCTGCCCAACACCATGCAACCCCGCTACTTGCGCAATCGTGTCGAACAGTGAAGTTTGGATGATCTGTCCGAAATCTCTTTCTGCTGGGGGGACGTGCGAAAGCTCAAAATCGGTATCATCGACCTGGTGACGAAGGGGCCCACTCGCGCGCTGTACGCGCGGGTGATGCATGCCAACCTAGCGAGCATCATGCCTCAGGTGCTAGCCACCTGGTGCGAACAAGAAGGCCACGATGTGACACTGGTGTGTTACACGGGTCTCGAAGATCTCGTCGACGAACTCCCGACCGACGTCGATCTCGTCTTCATTGGTGCCTTCTCTCAGGCGGCGCAGCTCGCCTACGCTCTGAGCAATTACTGCCGGTCTCGCGGAGCCGTGACGGTGTTGGGCGGACCGCACGCGCGATGCTACCCGCAAGATGCCCAAAAATACTTCGACTATGTGTGCGGGTTCACCGACAAGACGATTCTGAAGGACATTCTTGCCGATGTGTCCCCGCATCGCCCCATTGGGCTGCATCTCCAGGCGGCGAAACAGCCCGAGAACCTCCCGGGGGTCCAGGAGCGCTGGAAGTTCGTGGAACCGACGCTCAAAAAGGCCCCGGTGCTCAAGATCGTCCCCATGCTCGGGAGCCTCGGTTGCCCCTACACCTGTAGCTTTTGCATCGACTCCGTCGTGCCGTACCAACCGCTCGATTTCGACGTCCTGAAGTCGGACTTGGCCTTCCTCCTGACCAAATTCACACGGCCCCGGGTCGGGTGGCACGATCCGAACTTCGGTGTGCGGTTCGACGATTACATGGAGGCGATCGAAAGCGTCGTTCCGGAGAACAGCATCGATTTCGTCGCTGAAAGCAGCCTGTCCCTTCTCGCGGAGCCGCACCTCAAGCGCCTCAAGAAAAACGGCTTCAAAGCCATTCTGCCAGGTGTGGAATCGTGGTACGACCTCGGGAACAAGTCCAAGACGGGGAAGAAGGCGGGACTCGAAAAGGTCAAACAGGTCTCCGACCACGTGAACCTCATCATGCGTTACGTACCCTACGTGCAGACGAACTTCGTGCTCGGCCTGGACGTCGACGAGGGACCGGAGCCGTTTGAGCTCACCAAGGAGTTTGTTGACCTGACGCCGGCGACATTCAATGGCTATTCGCTATTGTCCGCCTTTGGCCAGGCCGCGCCGCTCAATCTGGAGTATCAGCGGGAGAATCGTGTGTTGCCGTTCCCGTTCCATTTCTTGAACAACAACCATGCGATGAACGTAAAGCCGCGGAACTACGAGTGGACGGAGTTCTACGACCACGTCATCGACCTCACCCGCTACACGTTTTCCTGGCCGAGGATTCTGAAGCGGTTCAGAGCGATGACGTCCACGATCCCGCGGTGGATGAACGTCGTGCGCGCTATCTCGTCTGAGGGATTCGGCAGGATCAAGTATTACACGGAGGTCAGGCGCCTCCTCGACACCGATCAACACTTCCGTCGCTATTACGATCGCGAAACCAACGAATTGCCGCAGTTCTTCAAAGATCGGGTCATTAAGGATCTCGGACCGTTGTGGGAGTGGCTTCCGAGCGGCGCCCTCGAGCACGATCCCAACGCCTACTTGAAGGCGGAACAGGCGCAGTCAATCACCCCAATCACGCCAAAGGTCGCAACCGCTTCATAGCGTTGTCGTAACGACCACGCTTCCCGCTAGCGCGGGACCAGCTCAGTGGTCGTTGCCCTCGACTTTGCTCGTCCCAAATCCTTGGCGTATTTCACGGCGCTCGGCGTCCGATATTTCTCGAGGTATGCCCGGCTCACGGCGTCCTTCAATCGGTCGCTTCTGATATGGACCGCGCGGACCATCACTTCACGTTCGCCGATGCTCACGGCGCCTTGCGGCTCCTTTAGGAACGTTCGGTACCAACTACGCGGCTTGATGCTCCAGGATCGCACGAAGACTCGGCGTTCCACCACCACTGCCCAGATCCCAGTGAATTTGTGTGGCGCCGTGCCGGCCCGGACCCCCAGGATCTTGGATCTGTCGATCTGTTTTAGGACATCGTCGGGAAATCGAGATGTAGCCATCGGCGTGTCGTCCGTTGCCGAAAATGCGCTATGGCAAGCTGGAAGTTCCCTCGGTGCGACAGAGCGCGACACCCACCGCGACGACCCAGGCCGACGTACTCAATACGAACAGCCCGAATCCGCCAACGCTGGTATCGAGCACACCGACCAGCACGCCGATGAGAGCGCCGAAGCCCACCAGACTACCGAGCCACCCGGTCCACGGCGGCAATCGGCGTGTCCGAAGGATCGCGATCGACCAGAAGATGATTGCGGCGCACATCGCGAACATGAACACTGTGGCAAAGGACTGGTTGATGTGCCCGCCGTATCGGAGAATAGCCAGCAGCGTCGCTTGACCGTCTGGATCACCGCTGGCCCCGATCGCGTATCCGGGCGCGACCAAACCGCTGAAGATGGCTGCGCACATGACGGCGACGGCGCCAAAGGCGTACGTGACGAGCGCCGCCGGTACGAAGATGTTGTCGGACTCGAGGTGGCGCGACAGGCCGAGGAAACCGATAAAACTGACTGGAATGGACGCCAACGCGAGACTGTGCGTCCCCACCGCCAGACCGGCTTGCCGAATCATGGAGTCGAGACTATGTGGGGCCGGATGGAGCGCCATCGTCACGAGGATGCCCACCGATCCGAGTATGAGGGCGACCCCACTTACCGTTTCCCGCCGCATTGAGACCTCTCCCTCTGGAAGCCGCGCGACCGCGGCCGAACGAATACTCACACCGCGAAACGTTACTTGATGAACGTGCCGGCTTGTAACTCCGCATAGGCCTGCCGAAGCTCGTCACGCGTATTCATGACAATCGGACCCCGCCACGCGACCGGTTCCTGAATCGGCTTCCCCGAGACCAACAGAAAACGCACCCCATCGTCGCCAGCCCGCACCGTGACCTCGTCGCCCCTGTCGAACAACACGAGCGAACGGTTCCCCGTCTCCTCGGCGACCTCGCCTGAGCTGACTCCGATCAGATCCGTGCGTACCTCGCGTGGCTCCGATGCGTCTCGAAACGACCCCGATCCTTCGAACACGTAGGCAAAGGCGTGTCGTGACGTTTCAACCGGGAGGGTCTTTTGTCGATTAGGGGGCACCCAGACGTCGAGATACCGAGGGTCGGCCGCGATGCCGTCGACTGGACCGGTCTTTCCCCAGAAACTGCCGCAAATCACGCGCACCCGCGTTCCGTCATCGTCGGTGACCTCTGGGATATCACGTGATGGGACATCCTGGTACCTGGGAGCCGTCATTTTGAGAGACGAAGGCAAGTTGGCCCACAACTGGAAACCATGCATGCGACCTCGGGGGTCGCCCTGCGGCATTTCTTGATGGAGAATCCCCCTCCCTGCCGTCATCCACTGGACGTCGCCTGCGCCCAGCGCACCGCTGTTTCCCAGGCTATCACCATGACTCACCGTTCCGGCGAGCACGTACGTGATCGTCTCGATGCCGCGATGCGGATGCCAGGGAAACCCGGCGAGATAGTCCTCCGGGTTCTCGTTTCGGAAATCATCCAACAAGAGAAACGGATCGAACTCGCTCGTTTCACCAAACCCGAATGCCCGGCGAAGGCGAACGCCGGCGCCCTCGAGCGTCGGTTGCGCTTCGACGACACGCTTGACAGGACGAATCGACATGGGTCGTTTGCTTTCGCCTCAGTATTTCGAGGTCATGTACTTGACGCCCTTGGCTAACGTAGCGCGCCACGCGTACTCGGTTTCCACTTCGAATTCGCCGTCGAACTCCTTGACGGTTGCGACCATGCTATCGACCCATTTCGGATACAGTGACGGATAGATGTCCAGGTCGCGTCGGCTGTGACGCTCTGCGACCCTGCGGAGGATCGAAGGCGCATCATCGGGCTGATTCGGAAACGTCAAGAGCAGCCCCAAGGCGTGCTTGAGCAATCGGAACTGCCACTCCCAATCCGTGTCGGAGAACTTCGACTCGGCCTCCGGACACAGCTCGAAGAACTTCTTATAAAATGTCGCAAAGAACTCGGGCGATTCGCAGCACCGTGCGTAACTGGCCTTCGCGAGTTCCATATGCGCCTTTGCCACCTTAGCCGCCCCGTGTTCCGTCACCGCTAGAACCCGTACTGCAGCCCGGCCGTCCATATGACGTTGGGACGGAGACCACCCCGATTCATCGGCCATAGCGAGTTCACGAGGATCGTGACGTTCGATCGCGTTTCGAACTTGAGCCCAAGGGACCCGTTCACGATGTCATCCCGTCGGGTCGGGATGTTTGTCGGTTGAATCGTCCGCCGGAACGGCTCGGTGATTTGAACGGGCTCTGGAAGCTGGATGGCGTTATCACCAACCTGGAGCTCCGATACGATGTCTATTGCTAACGTCGCCCATGGGGCAAGGGCGTGGGTAAACCCTGCGG
>JBFIZG010000193.1:0-6585 GCA_041604955.1 Gemmatimonadales bacterium
GCGCAAGCGCTCAAAGGCCAAGGATGCCGCGTGATCGTCACCGAAATCGATCCCATCTGTGCGCTCCAAGCCGCGATGGAGGGGTTTGAGGTGAAGACGATCGAAGACGTCGTCGAAACGGCCGACATCTTTATCACCACCACGGGCAATTTCCACGTGCTCACCGTGGACCACATGCGGCGCATGAAGAACAAGGCGATCATCGGCAACATCGGGCATTTCGATAACGAGATCGATATGGCTGGGTTGGCGGCCGAGCCGGGTATCGAGCGTCGACAGATCAAACCGCAGTACGACGAGTGGGTATTCGCGGGCGGGAACAGCGTGCTGGTGCTTGCGGAGGGTCGGCTTCTGAACCTGGGGTGCGCCACCGGACACCCGAGCTTCGTGATGTCGGCGTCGTTCACCAATCAGGTGTTGGCGCAGCTCGAACTGTGGACGAAGGGATCGAACTACAAGACGGAAGTGTATATGCTTCCCAAGGAGTTGGACGAGGAGGTTGCACGACTTCATCTCGATCAACTTGGCGTGAAGCTCACACGGTTATCCGAGGAACAGGCGAAATACATCGGCGTTCCCGTCGACGGTCCGTACAAGCCGGAGTACTATCGGTATTGAGACCCCACGAGGTCGCGACGTACCATGATTGAAGTCAAGGTTACCCATTTGGGGCTCGACCGATCGACGAACACTCCCGTCGTGATCCTCCAAGAAAAGGAAGGGGAGCGGGTGCTCCCCATCTGGATCGGGCCGTCCGAGGCCAGTGCGATCGCCATGGAACTGGCCGGGGTCAAGTTTTCCCGACCGCTCACGCATGATCTCGTGAAGCAGTGCATCGTGGGACTCGGGGGAAGCCTGACGCACGTGTTGATTACGCGCGTGAAAGAAAACACGTACTACGCCGAATTACATATTCACCGGGCGGATCATGTCGTGCAGATCGATGCCAGGCCGTCCGACAGCATTGCGGTGGCACTTCGTCTCAAGGCGCCCATCTATACACAAGACAACCTCCTGGAACTCACGTCGGTCGATACGGTCGAACCCGCCTCGCTCGAATCCGATGCGCTCGATGCTGATCGGCTGAAATCCTACCTGGAGGATCTCGATCCTGAAGATTTCGGTAAGTTCACGCCGTAGCTGTCTGCTCGTCGCCATACTGGCCCTGTGCGTACCCGCGGTCGGGAACGCACAGGGCTTTCGTGTAGTGGGGACCGTCGTCCGTGTCTCAACGACGGGCGACTCGATGCCCGTTGCGGGAAGTGAGGTGGTGCTCCACGGCGTGACGCGCGATTCCGGCGGTCCCATCGATTCGGCCCGTACCGATGCGCGGGGCCAGTACCGGCTCGATGCTCCCACCGTGGACACCACGGCCACGTACCTCGTGAGCGTGGAGTACAGCGGACTGGGATACTTCTCAGAACCGCTTCAGACGTTTGGCGCTCGTATGGATACCGCGTCGACGTTGGTGGTGTATGATACGACGCACGCTTCCCCGCCGATCGTGATCGCCGAACGACATCTCGTGATCCGCGGCGCGCAGCCCGACGGATCCCGGAGGATCGTCGAACTGCTGATTCTCCAAAACCGCGGACTCACCACGCGCATCGCGTTCGACAGCCTCACCCCGGTGTGGCAAGCGGCACTCCCACCGAACGCCGTCCAATTCGAAGTTGGAGACAGTGACGTGAGCGTTCAGGCCGTGCGGCAGCGTGGCGATTCCGTGGTGGTGTTCGCGCCGATTCCGCCCGGGGACCGCCAGTTGTTGCTGAGCTATACCATCCCGAGCTCGGCAAAGGAGTTTCCGGTGCCCGTTGACGCGCCGGTTGCGAGTCTAAACGTCCTGCTCGAAGACACTGCCGCGACCGTGGTGGGCGGCCCGTTGGCGTTGCGGGGCGTCGAAGAACTGGACGACCTCTTTTTTCGCCGGTACACGGGCGGGCCGGTTTTACCGACGCAATCGGTGACCGTGGTGTTCGCGGCGCAACCGGTCTCGCTTGTTTCCTACTGGTGGGTGATCGTGGTCCTGACCACCATCGCGCTCGCTTGGGGACTGTGGCGATGGCTTCGGCTCCAGCCCGTCCGGACGCCCCCAGTGGACGCAGACACCATTGCCCGTCAAATCGTCGTGCTGGATGAACGATTCGAGCAACGGAAAGCAGCGGCTGGTGCGGAGGAGCGCCGCGAATACGAGCAACGACGGGCGGAACTGAAACTGCGACTCAGGCAGGCGTTGCATATACGGTCTTGACGCCTTCGGGGTCGGCCGCTAGCCTCATTCATACGTAGCATCCGAGCGAGTTCGGAAAACGGAAGCCGGTGAGAGACCGGCGCGGCCCCGCCACTGTGACGGGTGAGTCTGTCCGCAAGGCGACGCCACTGGGAAACCGGGAAGGCGAGCGGACAACCCGAAGCCAGGAGACGTTCCCACTCGCGCCACCAACGATGTCCTCGAGGGGGGGATGGTGGAACGCGACATCGCCAAGTTCGTCGCCGCGTCCGCTCACCTCCTTCCTGTCCGGAAGGGATGAGCGGTTTTGATTTCTAGGGTATCCGTCGTCGTCGCGGTCGCGGCGGTCACCGCCGCGTGCCGTCCGTCGCACGACGCTGGGCAAACGCTGCTCGATGACGCGGGTCGGCCGGTCGCGGATCGACCGGCCGAGCGGATCGTGTCGCTCGCACCCAGCCTGACCGAACTCCTGTTTGCCATCGGAGCAGGCGACCGCCTGATCGGGCGGACTCGCTGGTGTGATTATCCGCCCCAGGTCGCCGACGTGCCCAGCGTTGGCGACGGGTTGAATCCCAATATCGAAGTGATCGCGGCGCTCCGACCGGACTGGGTGATGCTCTACGCATCGCCGTCCAACGACGTCGCGATCGGCCAACTCACCGAACTCGGTATCGCGACACTCTCGCTTCGGACCGATGGCTTCGACGATCTCGTTCGGGCTGCGCGTGTGCTGGGGGATCTCACCGGCACGCGTCAACGGGCCGATCGACTTGCCGACAGCTTGACTCACGACCTCGAGGCGCTGGGCGCGTCCGAGCCGTCAGACGCTCGTCCGAGCGTTGCGATCGTGGCGTGGAGCGATCCGCCCATTGTGATTGGCGGCGCGAGTTTTTTGAGCGAAATCGTTTTGCTCGCCGGCGCGCGAAACGTGTTCGGCGACATCGAGCGCGCATCTGCCACGGTGAGTGTCGAAGTCATCGCCGACCGCGATCCCGACATACTCGTGATGGCGTCGGACTCGACGTTCCCCTTGTGGGCGGAGCGACCCGAATGGCAGGCGGTTCGCGCGGTGCGCGAGCGTCGCTTTGCCGTCGTTGGTGGAAGCGAATTCAACCGGCCGTCGTTTCGCGGGCCCGACGCGGTGCGGCGCCTCCGGATCTTGCTCGCCGAGCAAACGCCGTGATCCGCTGGGGGCTCCTAATACTCCTGGCGGGTGTCGCCGTTGCGATCGGGATCACGGTCGGGCCGTCGGAGCTTGGGGTACCGACGATATGGAACGCCGTGCGAGGGCGCGGTGACGAAACGACGGTCGCAATCGTAAGAGACCTGCGCCTGCCGCGTGTCGCGTTGGCGTTTCTGGTCGGCGGGAGTTTGGCGGTGACCGGAGCGGCGCTCCAGGCGCTCGTCCGCAACCCGCTCGCCGATCCGTTTCTACTCGGGTTATCCGGCGGGGCGGGATTGGGGGCGGTCGTCGCCATCACGTTGGGGATCGGCGGGGCGTGGGGGCTCCCGGCCGCCGCCCTCACCGGCGCGCTGCTCGCCATCGTGCTCGTCTACCGATTGGCCATCGTAAGCGGGAGCGTGTTGGATGCGCGCGTGTTGCTGTTGTCGGGCGTCGTCGTCGGTGCGTTTGCCGCCTCGATGATGGGAGCCATCATGGCGCTCTCACCGGCAGCGGACGTCAGGAACGCGCTCCTCTGGATGTTGGGTGGGTTCGACCGAGCGTCGTGGCGGTCGCTGTCGGTATTCAGCGTTTACGCGGTCGTGCCCCTGGTGATCATCTACCGTGAGAGCCGGCCGCTCGATCTCCTCGCGCTCGGCGAGGAACCGGCCCAGTTCCTCGGCGCGGACATCGAACGAACCAAACGGTTGCTCTACGTCGCGGCCTCACTGCTTACGGCTGCCGCGGTGTCGGTCTCGGGTATCATCGGGTTCGTCGGGCTCGTCATTCCGCACGCCATCCGCATCGTCTGGGGGCACTTGCATCAGTCGCTCTTGCCCGCCGCGTTTCTCTTGGGCGGCGCGTTGCTCGCCCTGGCCGACGCCGTCGCCCGGACGGCGTTTGCACCGCTCACACTGCCGGTCGGAGTGGTGACCGCGCTGATTGGGGTACCCGTGTTCGTCGTCTTGGTGAGAACGTGGGCGACGTGATTTTCGAAACCCAGGCGGTGACGTTCACCTATCCGGGGGCGACGTCCGCAACGGTAGCCGACGTAACGACGACCGTCTCAGCGGGTGAGCTACTGGGCGTCGTGGGTCCGAACGGCAGCGGCAAGACCACGCTCGTGCGCGTGTTGCTGGGTGTTCTCGAGCCGCTCACCGGCCGAGCCCTGGCGTTTGAGCGACCGGCCAACAGCTGGAAGCCGCGGGATCTCGCCCAACGCGTGGGTGTCGTCGCGCAGCGGGAAGAACCTGCGTTTCCGCTTCGCGTGCGACAGGCTGTGTTATTCGGTCGGTACCCCCACCTCGGGCCCATGGGGGCGCCGCGGGCGGAGGACCATCGCGCGGTCGAGCGTGCGCTCGAGCGGTGTGATGTCGCGCATCTCGCCGACCGCTGGGTTCAGACGCTCTCCGGCGGAGAGTGGCAACGCGTCCGGATTGCGCGGGCGCTAGCGCAGGAGCCGAGGGCGTTGGTCCTGGACGAGGCCACCGCGAGCCTCGACGTGAAGCATGAGATGGAAGTGTTTGAGTTGGTCCGTGGGTTGGTGCGGGAACAACAGCTGGCGGGACTGCTCGTGACACATCATGTGAACCTGGCCGCGCGGTACGTTGACCGGTTGTTGGTGATGGACCGGGGACACGCCGCGGCAGTTGGCCCGCCGAACGAGGTGCTGACGCAGGGGTTGTTGGCGAGTGTCTTCGAGTGGCCGGTCGCCATGACCGAGTGGCGGGGGGCGCCGCAGTTTGTGCCGCTAAGGAGCGACGAGATTGCGGCGACGGACACCAACGATGACAAGAGACGGCTCAAAGACGACTGAAGACGACTACGGCTCATACAGGAGTGAATCTGTGACGACGATAAGATGGTTGGTCCAAGTGTTTGACGCGCGCCTCTCGACCCGTGCAATACTCGCGGCCGCGCTGCTGTGCGCCACGTGGTTTGCGCTCCATCCGGAGCAGCTGTTTGCCCTGCAGTCCTCCGACACGCTGGAACTCGATCCCATTGTCGTGACCGCCACGCGCATCCCGACGCTTCGCACGGCGGTGGCTTCGACCGTAACGGTACTGGACGGCGACGCGCTCCGTGCTGAGGGAAAAGAACGCGTGCTGGATGCGCTTCGGAGAGTCCCCGGGTTGAATGTCGTACAGTCCGGTTCGTTTGGTTCCGCGACGTCCGTCCTGATGCGTGGTGGCGAGAGCGACTACGTCAAGGTGCTGATCGACGGGGTACCCGTAAATGATCCGGGTGGCGCGTTCGATTTCGCCCACCTGACGCTCGACAACGTGGACAGGATCGAGGTCGTCCGGGGGCCGGCAAGCGTCCTGTACGGTTCCGATGCCATCGTCGGGGTCGTCGAGATATTCACGCGTCGCGGTCGCGGGAGACCGCAAGCGGAAATCGGCGCTAGGGCAGGGACGTATGAGTCGGTGAGCGTCGACGGTGGATTTGCCGCTGGGAGCGAAGGAGCGAGCGTGGCGCTCGCGGTTTCCCGCTCGAGCACGGCGGGGATCTACGCGTTCAACAACGATTACGATCATCTGGAACTGAGCGGGCTCGCACGCGTTGCACCGGACGACGTGAGCGATGCGTCGATCATGCTCCGGTATTCCGATGGAGATTTCCACTATCCCACGGACGGTTCGGGCCGTCTCGTGGATGAAAATTCCTTTCAACGGCAGCAACGTGTCGTGGCGTCGCTGCAGGCTGGTCGATTCGTCACCGATTGGCTCGAGACGCGCGCTATCCTTGCGTTCAACGAAACCGACGGGGGTATCGACGATGCGGTCGACGGACCCGCGGACACGCTGGGTTTTTTTGGCTTTCGCAGCGATCAGCGGATTCAAAGGCGAAGCGCCGACGTCCGCGCGAACGTCTTTCTTCCGAGGGCCACGGTCCTGACGGCCGGAGTGAGTTTCGAGCGTCAGCTGGAAGTGAGCACCAACGAGTCACGCTCGCAGTTCGGGGACTCCGAGGGCGCGGTCGACGTAAAGCGGAACACCAGCGCCTACTACGTCCAGGGACAGTCCCAGCTCCTCGACAGGTTGTCTCTGAACGCGGGAATCCGGGCGGACGACAACCAGGCATTTGGCAGGTTCGTCACGTATCGTAGCGGCGCGACGTACCGATTTGCCAGTGACACGCGTGTACGCGCATCCGTGGGGAAGGCATTCAAGGAACCGACGTTCTTCGAGAA
>JBFIZG010000194.1:0-6574 GCA_041604955.1 Gemmatimonadales bacterium
CGTCATCGTGACCCCGATGACGTCGTGTCCTCTGTCTGCGAGCAATGCCGCGGCAACGGAGCTGTCCACACCCCCGGACATCGCAACGAGGATCCGCCGTTTCACCTCGGGGCCGGTGGAGTCGATCATACTTCGGACATCGCTCGGACCGTGTCGACGATGGCCGGGAGTTTCTCCATCACCAGGTCGACGTCAGTGGTGGTGCTGGATTTGGAAAACGAAAACCGAAGCGCGCCGATGGCAAGGTGCGGCGGCACGCCGACCGCGGTGAGCACGTGTGACGGCTCGAAGGCGCCGCTGGAACACGCCGAACCGGAGGAACAACAGATCCCGCCGAGGTCGAGGTGCATGATCATCGAGCCACTGTCGGTTCCCGGGATGGCGACGTTGCTGATGTGCGGCGCGCGGGGTCCGCCCGCGCCGGAGATGTGGACGTCGGGTATGGCCACACGGAGACGACTTTCCAGCTGGTCCCTGAGCGCCCCCGTGTGACGAGCGGTGGTTTGCTGTTCGGCGACGGCGAGTTCGACCGCGATGCCGAGGCCGACGATCCCCGCGACGTTCTCGGTGCCGGGGCGAATACCATGCTGCTGTCCGCCACCGTGCACGAGTGGCTCGATGACGCTCTCGTCCCGGACGATCAGCGCTCCCACGCCCTTCGGAGCGCCGATCTTGTGACCGGAGATGGTGAGCGCCGTGATCGGAATCGCATCGATCGCGGTCGGGATTTTGCCAAGCGCCTGCACCGCGTCCGTGTGAAACGGCGTGCTGCGCGTCCGGCAGTGTTCCGCTATGGTGGCGACGTCTTGGACGACGCCGATCTCGTTGTTCACCCATATCGCGCTCACGAGCGCGACGCCGGCCTCGAGCGCGGCGAGCAGCGCGTCCGTCTCGACCCGGCCTGAGGAATCGACCGGCAGCACGATGGCCTCACCGCCAAAGGCGGTCACCGCCTCGGCCGCTTCCAGCACGGCCTTGTGCTCGATCGCCGTCACGGCGACGCCAAGCGGTCCATTCCGTGCCTTCGACGCGAGGAGACACCCGATCACGGCAAGATTGTCCGCTTCGGTGCCGCCCGACGTAAATACTACCTCGCGTGGTTCCACGCCGAGGGCGGTCGCCACGCGCCGGCGAGCCTCTTCCACCGCGGCTCGCGCCGTGCGCCCCAAGCCATGCGGTGAGCTCGGGTTTCCGAACTCGTTCCACAAAAACGGTTCCATCGCGCTCCGTACTTCGGGGCGGATGGGCGTCGTCGCCGCGTTATCGAGGTATGCGAGGGGTTTCATCGGACGTGAAAGTTAGGGGGTCGTCACCCCTATCGGAATGGCGTGCCCGTTAGATAGAGCGGACGTCGAGCTTGACGACGTCGTCCACTTTGACGGTCTCGTACGTCATGAACGGTTCGCCGTATGCGGTGCGGATGAGGCTTCCGTAGTGCGCGTTCTGAATCTTGATCACGTCGTACAGGCTCTGCCCGGTTGGGAAAATCTCGCCCGCGGCGTGGGCTCCCTCGAACTGCGACGCGTAACAACGGATCGCGGCCATCTTGATCTCGAACTCGTCCGAGATGTCCACCACAAACGTCGGCTTCACCGGGTCTTCCCGGTACGCGAGCGCGTACAACAATTTCGCCGGCCGATGCGCCTCCCCTTCGGTCTTGTAATTCGTGAGCCCGGCCAGATAGCATGCGTCGCGGCACAGCTCGGAAGCGATTCGGTGATCCGGGTGGCGCCCTACCGGAAACGGAAGGATCACCGTCGTTGGGCGGAGCTGCCTGAGCAGCGCCACGATTGTGCGTCGGGAAGAATCCGAGTTGTAGATGCCCGCATCTGGGAGCTGGGCGTTCAGACGCGCTTCGACACCCATCAGCAGCGCGGCGTTGGCCGCCTCTTGTGCGCGTAGCTCGGGTGTTCCCCGCGTCCCCATCTCACCCCGCGTCAGATCCACGATGCCGGTTCGGTACCCCGCTCGTCCGGCCTTGATCAGGGTGCCCCCGCACGTCAGCTCCACGTCGTCGGGATGTGCCGCTATGGCCAAGAGATCAACGTGTTGATTCATGTGTCCTTGTCTGTGTTCTCGATTGGTCTCGTTCGTGAGGCGACTACTCGTAGCGAAGCGCTTCGACGGGATCAAGCCGTGCGGCCCGACTGGCCGGCATGAGACCGAACGTCAGACCGATGGCGATCGAGACGCCCGTCGCCACTAACGCACTCACCACGGGCACGCCGGTCTCAAATCCAAGGAACCCCTTCAATGCCTCACCCGCCCCGGTGCCGACGATGATTCCGAGGATGCCTCCCACGGCGGTGAGGGTAGCCGCTTCGACGAGGAATTGCCAGAGGATCTCACGTCTGGTGGCGCCCACGGCCTTGCGGACACCGATCTCCTGTGTCCGGTCGGTGACTGACACGAGCATGATTGCCATGACTCCGATGCCGCCCACCATGAGCGCAACACTGGAGAGCGCGATGATGACGAGAAAAAAGACACCGGTGAGCTGATTGAAAATGTCGAGGATCTGATCCTGCGTTATGAGATCGAAATCGTTGGGCTCGCCCGGACGGAGACCCCGCGTGTGTCTGAGCGCTGCCGTCACGGCGTCTTGCGCCTCGCTCACCGTGACGTTTATGCGCGGTTTGATGACGATCCAGAGCGCATTGGTGTCGTCGTACCGATAATAGCGATGCCCGGTCTCAAACGGGATGATGGCGGCGATCTCCTGCGATGGGGGCTGAAAGATGTTCTTGGGCAACTGATAGAGGCCGACGATACGAAGTGGTCTTCCCCCCAGGCGAATGGTGCGATGCAATGGATCGAGACGCCCGAAGAGCTTCTGCGCGGACTTCTCCTCGATTACGACCACTGGATCGCCTCCTCTGAGCTCGCTTTCCACGAAAAAGCGGCCCGAGAGGAGCGTGCCGCCACCGATCTCCATGTACCGCTCGTCGGCGGCGTAGATCGTTGCGAGTTGGGTGGACGTGCCGTCGTACTCTAGCTTTTGGAACATCTGAATCCAGATCCCGCTGTACGAAACCTCGGGAAGTCGGGCCAACATCTCCGCCTCTTCGGCTTTGACGATCGGGCGGATGCGAACCTCGCGTGGGAGCGCGTCCGGGTTGAGCGGAGTCTGCGAGAAGAACCGTACGACGTAGAAGGTCGTCGGGCCCGCGACCTCGATGGTGCGGATGATCTGTGTGCGGAGACCACCCACGAGCGAAGCCATGACCATCACGGTGGACACTCCGATCACGACACCGAGCACGGTGAGACCCGAGCGGAGTTTGTTTTCCCACACGGAGGCGATCGCAATCGCAACACCTTCTTTGAGCGTCTCGAATCTCATGGCTATTCGTGTCGCAAGGCGATGACGGGGTCGAGCCGCGCCGCGCGCGCCGCGGGATAGACGCCAAACACGGTCCCGATCGTCACGCCGAGACCGATCGCCACGGCCACGGACCAGGGCGTGACGTTGGCCGGGAGCGGGGAGATGACGGTGACCAAGAACGCCAGCGCCCAGCCCAGGGCCAGCCCCATGATTCCCCCGAGCGTCGCGAGCATGATCGACTCCGCGAGAAACTGCCGGCGGACATCTCGTCGGCGAGCGCCAAGGGACATGCGAATCCCGATTTCCCGCGTGCGTTCCCTCACCGACATCAACATGATGTTCATGATCACGATACCTCCCACCACGAGCCCGATGGCCACCACCGCGGGGATGACCGTGAACAAGACCTGCGTGAGGCTGGTCCAAAATTCGACCAGCGCATCCGCCTTATCGACGGTGAAATCGTTCTCCTCCTGCGGACGGAGACGACGCGCGATGCGCATGGCCTCTTCGGTGCGTGCCATCGCATCGTCGAGTGTCACACGAGTCGGCATCTTGATCGAGATCGTGAGGGTTTGGCGCCGTCCATAGATGCTCTCGAACGTAGTGAGGGGCATCATCACGAATCCGTCGAACGACTGGCCGAGCACGCTGCCCTTTTTGGCGGTGACCCCCTTGACCGTGGCGGGAAGTCGCCCCACGCGGATTTTCTTGCCAACGGCTTGGGCGGGATCATCGAAGAGCTTGTCCGCGATGTCCCAGCCCAGGATGACGACGTAGCGACGCTCACGCACGTCGATGTCGGTCAACGGTTCGCCGGCTTCGAAGCGGTAGTCCTGTACGACCTGATACGGCGCCGTCACCCCGAACACCAGTGCGTCTCCAACGGTCCGGTTCCCCCAACGCACGTCGGCGAGCGGCGTGGGCCATCCCGACTGAAGTGCGATCGCTCTCGCGTCCGGGAGTGCCCGCTGGACAAAGCCGGCGTCAAACTCGTCGATGACGGGCCGACGTTGAATCTCCCGCCATTCCTCTTCATCGAGCTGCCCCACCGAGATCGGCTGGCGCCGCACCTGAAAGGCGTTGGTTCCCACGATGGCCCCGGCGAGCCGGTCCTGAACGTAGATGTTCATGCCTTGGATGATCGCGACGACGGCGACCAGAAACGCGACAGAGACGATGATCCCGAGCAGCGTGAAGAAGGACCGCAGCTTGTGGCTGACGATGGCGCGGAGCGCGATGCGAATACTCTCGGAGAATGGCATTACATCAAAGGTAATCTGGGGCTGGGGGCGAGCAGGTCACGCTAGTTATTCGTAACGCAGGGCCTCCACGGGGTCGAGACGCGCCGCGCGGGCGGCGGGATAGAGGCCGAAGAGCACACCGGTGAGCGTCGCCGCGCCAAGCGCCGCGAATACGGACCACAGCGGCACTTCCGCCGGAATCGGTGTGGCAGTGGAAACGATGATGCTGATGAGCCAGCCAACGATCATCCCGATGAAACCCCCGATCAGCGTGAGCGTGGCCGCTTCGACCAGAAATTGCCAGAGAATCTCGCGACGTTTGGCGCCCAAGGCCTTGCGGACGCCGATTTCCCGGGTCCGCTCCGTGACCGAAATCATCATGATTGCGACGACTCCGACACCGCCGACCATGAGTCCCACGCTCGACAACACGAGCATGGCGAGGAAGAACATGCCGGTGACTTGGTTCCAGTTCTCGAGCGCCTTATCCTGCGTAATGACGCCGAAGTTGTTGTCGTCGCGCGGCCCGAGCCCGCGTACCGAGCGCATCGTTTGGGTGACGGCTTCGGTGCCCGCGGCGACGGAGACGTTTGCCGCCGGAGAGATCAAGAAAAATGGGTCGGGGCGCCAGGTCCGTACGTACTTCGCAAACGCTTCGTGCGGGACGATGGCGGTTGGGCGGTTCCCGGTTCCGAAGATGTCCGGTGGGGGATGGTAGACGCCGACCACCGAGAACGGGACGCCGGCGATCTTGATGCGTTGACCGATCGGATCCCGGAGGCCAAACAATTCACCGGCGAGCTTCTCGTTGATCACGGCCACGCGTCGTCCGGCCTCCGCCTCGAGCGCCGTGAAGGAGCGCCCGGGATAGACGTCGCCACCGGACACACGCAGCCATCCTGCCGTGCGTCCGTTGGTGGCGACGGACGCCAGTGTGACGTTCTCGAACTCCACCTCTCGGCTGGTTTGTTCATCCAGCACGACCAAGTTGATCTCCGGCAGCGCCCGCAACCGCTCGGCCTCATCGGCTGTCAGCGGGGGGGAACGCCACCAGTCATCGTCGTCCAACACCACGCCTGTCTGTGGGGAGCGCTGCACGAAAAACGTGCGGGGTCCGAGTTGGTTGAAGATGTCTTCGACGCCGCTGTTGATGCCTTGGATCATGGACGCGATGACCATCACCGTCATGACGCCGATGGCGACGCCAAGGATGGTGAGGGCCGCGCGGATCTTGTTCGATCGCAGCGCACCGACGGCGATTCCAACGCCTTCCAGGAGTTGTGTGACGCTATTCATGACGCATCGCGTCCACCGGGTCGAGACGAGCGGCCCTGCTCGCGGGATATAGGCCCGCCGCTACGCCGACGCCCGCTCCCAAGAGCACTCCGATGCCGATCGAAATCGGCGCCACGCTCGCCGGAAGTGGTGTTGTGGCCTCGACCACCTTCGCCAACACTAACCCCGTCGCGATCCCGATGCCGGCCCCGAGGGTGGCCAACACCGACGATTCGACGAGGAACTGCCGCATGATGTCCCGTCTCCGTGCGCCCAGTGATTTTCGAATACCGATTTCGCGCGTCCGCTCGGCAACTGCCATCAACATGATGTTCATGATCACGATGCCTCCCACCACGAGCGAGATGCTGACCAGGCCGGGGAGCGCGAGCATCATGATCCTGTTGATTCGACCCCAGAAATCCAAGACAGCGGCGGCGGACTCGACGGCGAAGTTGTTTTCGTCGGCCGGTCTGAGCCCGCGCCGGCTCCGCATGATGGCCTCGACCTCTGCCATGGCGGCTTGCATATCCTCGACCGACGACGCCTTCACCAACATGATGTCGAGTACGCGCGGCGGATTGACGAACCGTTTGACGGGAGACAACGCCGGCGCAACCGCAAAGTTGTCCAGAGAAAATCCGAACACGTTCCCCTGGCTTTCGACCACGCCCACGACGCGATACGGAAGACCTCTGATCCGCACCTCTCGTCCGATGGGGTCGCGGTC
>JBFIZG010000195.1:0-6571 GCA_041604955.1 Gemmatimonadales bacterium
CGAGCGCGCGGGTGATCTCGCAAAATTCGGGATCTCGATGAGCATGGCCTGCCGTCAGTAGCTCTCGGAAAAACGGTAACGTCGCGGCATCGTCCAACACGTAGAGCGATTCGAGTATCCGCGGGCTCAGAAAGGCGCGAAGATGCACGTCGCTCCGCACCGCGTCGAACAGCGCGACCAAACGGGTCGCGGCGTCTGCGTCCGGATAGAACCGCGCGGCCTCCGCGGCCGTCCCCACAAACGCATGATGGGCGACTGGCGTCAGATAGCGGGAAAAGAGCGGCCACTCTCCCCCAGGGTGGCGTTCGGCGATCGCCAGGAACGCGAAGTACCGACGGGGAACGGGGGCCGTAACGTCGGCAACAACCGTTCGCAAACCAGCGCGGCCAAACCGTTGGGCAACGAGCGCAGCGGCCGTCGCGTGTTGGAGGCGTTCCAGTGCCGGGACGCGGAACGTCCGAACGTGAATGGAATCGGAATCGACACCGGTAGCGAGCGTGGGGAGGCGGTCGAGTAGTCGTATGAGGAGGTGGTCCGCCTCTTCCAACGCCCGCTCCCATTCTGGGACATCACGCCTACGCGCCGGGCCGAGTGCCCGCCACCCGAGCGCTTCGACATCCAACGCATGCCAACTGGTTTCTAGGTGATCTACCGATTCGGTGTGGAGCAACGACCGGAGGGCCTCGGCAAATCGATGGACGGGCTCAGGCATCACCTGAAAGTTACAGCCGATCCAGAACACCGCACCTCGGCGGCGTCCTATTTCCGTTTGGCTCTCGACGTCTTCGAACTCTTCGGTTTCTTGGCCGCCGCCTTCGAAGACGAGCGAGCGGCGGACTTGGCGGGTTTTTTTGCCGCGGGCTTTGCTGCCCTCTTTGCGGTCGGCCTCGTAGTCTTCTTCGCCGTCTTCGCCGGAGCCGCCTTTGTTGCCTTGGGTTTGGCGGCCGGCTTCTTCTTTGCCGGTGCGGCGGTCTTGGACGCACGTCCGCGCCGCTTGCTTCCGACCGCTTCATCGACCTCGGCGAGCAGCTCGTCCCCTTCCGCAATCGGCAAGAGCCCGCGACGCACGGCGTACTGGATGAGCTCTTTCGCCATCCCCTTGTCAAACGTGCCCAGACCGGCGCCCGCCCGGACCATGTTCACGATCGCGTCCGCGACGGGACTCCTGAGCACGCTGGCGATGCCAGGAACCGATTCAAGTAGGGATGAGATCTGCGAGCCGCCTAAACGGGCTGCCATTGGGTCGGACTCCTTCTCAAAGCGGACGTAATCCGGAGCGGCAAGCTAGCGAGTGCCTCAGCCCACGTCAAGCGGCCACAGCACGTCGTCGAATGCAGCGAACTTCATGTTTTACAATGAGTTATGCTGGACCCGCTCATACCATTTCTCGATTCGTCCGGGCTCGGAAGGTGATTGTGAAACCACCCCTCCCGAGGACGCCGTCAACCGACGGCGTTGCGACGGCGGCGGGACCCGCCTCGAATCGGTGTTGGAGAGCTTCGCCAAATCCGGACCTCCGACTGCGAGAGCAGTTCGGCAACCACCGTCCACGTGCGTCGGTCCACCGGAATATCGAGGTGAACGTGAAGCTGGTACTGTTGACCGTCTGAGCCACGCCCGCGAAGCATGAAACCGGCATCACCCGGACCTACCTCATCGATCTCGATGTCCGCCACTAAGGCGCCGTCCGTGTCTGGATTCTTCATGGATCGCTCCGTGAGATGGGCTCTCTGTGGAGATAACCTCGGTCGAAGCGCCGTCAAGGGGTCGCTGCACCTAGCAGGCGACCTGTGCTAGGGGTAGATTTGGAGTGTCTTTCAGTAAAGGGTGTTACAAAATGGGACGTAGAGGTACGAAAGAGTTCAGACCGGCAGAGGCGCTTCAACTGATCCTGGCAGACCGCGATCGCGAGTCCCTCACCTGTCCCTCCTGTGGGCATCGGTCAATCGATCGGACACCGAAGCGACGCATCTCAGGCGACCGTTGGACCTCGCACCGTCAAATCGTCCTTCGATGCGCCAAGTGCGGCCGAACGGCCAAATATGTGCCGGGTAGCGTCACGCAGCCGTCACATCCTCAACTTCTCTAATTGGTGAGCGTGGTCCCGAGTGGCGGGTGAGTCCATCCAGATGATGGGGACGGTGACGGAAGTCCTCCCCAACACAACTTTTCGAGTACAGCTTGAGAATGGTCACGATGTTCTGGCGTACGTCTCGGGAAAGATGCGCAAGAATTACATCCGCATCCTCCGAGGTGATCGCGTGGCCGTCGATCTCTCCCCCTACGACCTCACGCGCGGTCGTATCACCTACCGTTACAAGTAGGGTTCAACCGATCCGACCGGCGGCACGACCAGAGACAAGTCCTCTTCACATTCCTGTCGGCGCCATTCGCCACAGAGGTCTCAGAGGAGCACCGAGGACACAGAGTGTTCTGCCGGGTAACTCGCCTCGGTGTCCTCCGTCTTGCTCTGTGGTCTCTGTGGCTATCTGACGATTCCGATCCGAGCCGAATGCCGGTCTGGCGTTCACGAATGTGTCGGCGCAATTTGCCACAGAGGTCTCAGAGGAACACCGAGGACACAGAGAAGTTCTGCTCTGTGGTCTCTGTGGCTATCTGACGATACCGATCTGAGCCGGCTGCCAGTTCGGCGTTCACGATAGGTGGGGGACTCTGTGGCTCTCTGACGATACCGATCCGGGCCGAATGCCGGTCTGGCACCGCTAATCCGGCGTCGAGAAGATCCGTCGCCAGCGAATGGCCGTGATGAACGGCAGGGGCAGTACGCCGTTCCGGTTGAAGCTGTAGTAGATGAAGAGCGGCCTCCCATCGATCCTGTCCCGACCGAGAAACCCCCAATACCGGCTGTCGTAGGAGTTGTCTCGATTATCTCCCATCACGAAGAACGAATCGGGCGGCACGATGATCGGCCCCCAGTTCTTGAGCGTCGGCCGGTAGTTCTCTTTTTCTCCAACGAGGTACCTGAGCTGCCAGTCCCGCATCTGAGGCGCTTCGGGATCGATGGACGGGTCTTTTCTGATGACGTACGGCTCGGGCAACGGTTTGCCGTTCACGTGAATCACGTTGTTCGCCATGGACAGTGTGTCACCCGGAATTCCGACGACGCGCTTCACGACATTCGTGCCCGGCGTCTCGGGCGAATTGAACACCACGACGTCGGATCGGCGTGGCTCTCGAATTGCCGGGAGCCGCTTGTGGACGATCGGGAGCTCAGCCCCGTACAGTGCCTTGTTGACAAACAAAAAATCGCCCACCAACAGCGTGTTCTCCATGCTCGGCGATGGTATGCGAAACGCCTGGACCAGTAGTGCGCGAAGGAAAAACCAAATCACCAGGGCAATCGCGATGGATTTCGTCCACTCCCACAACGATTGAGTAACGCGTCCCCGCTTTTGTTTTCGCTCGCTCACTTGCTCGTTCAACCTGTTCTAGGGTTGCATCCATTCGGCGATGAAGATGTTGGTCTCGCCTGGAACCGTTCCAAATCGATTCGACGCAAACACGAGGCGCCGGCCATCCGGGGAGAACATCGGGAACCCGTCAAACTCCTCACTCGTCGTGACCTGCACGAGACCCGTTCCATCGAGGCCAATCATGTACAGGTCGAATTCGCGACCCTGCGGGTCCTCGTGATTCGACGAAAAGATAATGCGACGCCCGTCCGGATGAAAAAACGGCGCGAAGTTCGCGCGGCCGAGATTGGTGACCCGACGTTGATTCGAACCGTCGGCGTTCATCACCCAGATTTCCAACCTACTGGGTCTCACCAAGCCGTCGGCCAGCAACGCCTTGTACTCCTCGATCTCCTCCGGCGTTTCCATGCGCGACGCCCGGAACACGATCAGCGAGCCATCCGGAGAATAGAACGGGCCACCGTCGTAGCCGAGCGCCGTGGTCAGCCGGCGCACGTCGCTACCATCGGTGTTCATGGAGTAGATGTCGAGATCGCCGTCTCGCACCGACGTAAACACAATGCGCTGTCCGTCCGGCGAAAGCGTGGCTTCGGCATCGTAGCCCGGGACATCTGTCAGACGTTGCAGGTCGCTCCCGTCGGGCAGCGACGTGTAGATGTCGTGGTCTTCTAGCGGCCAGACGTATCCGCGCGAGCGGTCCGGCGGCGGCGGACAGGCCGGGTCATCATGAAACGTGCTGGAGTAGAGGATTCGCGAGCCGCCGTCATAGTAGAATCCGCAGGTTGTTCGCCCCAGTCCGTTGGAGACGCGCTCGAGTCCCGTCCCGTCGATGTTGATCACGAACTGCTGGTCGCACCCGTGACCCTCTTCCTGACGCTGGAATATCAGGCGTTGGCCGTCCGGCGAGAAATAGGCCTCTGCGTTTTGTCCACCAAACGTGAGCTGCGTGAGCGACCGGAAAAATGGTTCGTCAGGCTCCGGCTCCCGCTCGACCGCCGGCGACGTCTCGCTCGCGCACCCTCCCGCGCCCACCAACAAGAGGAGGGCCAACCACCATCCTGCCGCTCGAACTGCCCGTTGTTGAGGTACTACGATCATTCTGTCGGGTCTCCGGGCAACCAGAGTGAATCTCCGGCTGCCGAAATTGGCAATACCGTGCCGCAATCTGCTCCGGCGGCTAAAGGCGCCAGCCGCTCGATCTCGACTGAACACCATGTGAGCCAACAACATACCATTGCGGGCACCTATTCTGCACTAGGTGCGGTTGGGCTCGTTACACCGATGGTGCTCGGGAGGTTCGATTTTGGCGCTAGGCAACTCCGACAATTCCAGGCCCCCGACGTTCGACAAGCTTGCCTTGCTCTGCATCGAGGGTCAGGAAATCGCAACCTACCTGTTCCAAGTACCGCATGACACCGTGGGATGGGAACGGGTCGGCGTCATCCTGAACGTCATCATGCAAGAGAGCCTCCAGGCGTCGCGGCGGGGCATGTCCGAGATAGTCGGTCAGATGTGGCGGGCGTTCCAGGGCGCGCCGTCCGTGACGGTAACCGAACAGCTGATGACCGGGTTCGACCGGCTGATCGCGCTCTCATTGTCTCCCAATACCGACTAATCCTCACACCCTAGGCGCGGCGGCTCAGAAGAAGAACCCCAGGTCGAACCTCGCCGCTACCCCCTTGGCATTGCTGACGAACCCACCCAGAGTACCAGCGGAGACATTGAAGAACAGGTTGCGAGCTTCGACCCCGAATCCCGCGGTATAGCCCAGTCCTTGGTGTCCACCGAAGATCAACCCCAGCCGCACCGGTGTGGCGGGAAGGAACCGCCACGTGGACCCGAGATCCACAGCCACCGGAATAGCGAACTCGCCACCGGTCCTCAAGGTGGTACTCACGTCGAGCTGCAAGATCCGGTTCGCCCAGGCGCTCCCCGTCAGCCGGACGAGCCGGGGCATCGAGATGCTGACTTCCATTGTGTCCTGTACGGCGAGTTCGAGCGTGTCGAGCGCGTCGCTCAGCTCGTCGAGCTTGGTGGTTTCGACGTCGAGGTTGAGCGTCCGTCGCTCCACACCAGTCACTGACACCGCGCCGAGGTTCGCTACCACTCCTTCGAACGCGAGTCCGTGGACCGGCCACTCGATCCGAAGTAGGAGATCACCCGCGATTCCACCGGCGTCATTCAGTTGAAACTGCGGGGTCTGGTACGCTTCGACCGCGATGTTCGCCGAAATCGTGTCCCCGGTCAGCACGATGACCCCGCCGTTGTCGAGTGACGAGAGTCCCTGCGCGTAGTACAGTGGCCGCACGTAGCGAAGACCGGCGCCCAACGTCACCACCGCACCACCCATCGGATCGAGACGGGCGAGCGTGTGGATTCCCCCCTCCACCGTACTCAACACCGATCCCCTCGAGTCACCCAACGAAAACTCCGAGGTTCCGCCCGTTCCATCTCGCAAGAGCGCCACGGCCTTGTCGTCAAACGCAAACCCGCCATAGCCCCGGCCGTACAGCGAGAACCCCACGGCGAAGCGACCGAACAGCGGTCCACCGACGTACACCCCCGCCTCTCCCTGCGCGCTACCACCGAGTCCGCGTCCCTGCGGGATCAGCCCGAGCGCGTCAATGGCGTCCAGGGCGCGTAAGCTGTCCTGCTTGTTCAAATAGAGGAGCGCCCCGAGGTCGTTGAAGTTCACCGAGTTGTTCTCGGCGACCGCGCCGCCGGAGACGACGAGACCCCAGTGCGGAATCAAGATATGGGTGAACGGATCGACCCGGGTCCTCGGGGATCGACGGTATCCCGTCGGGACCGGATCCACGGACGACGACGTGGGTGGGTCCTGAGCCACGAGATCCGTGGGCATGGCGAGTACGAGCGCACAACCGACGAGCGCTGCCGTGGC
Source organism: Gemmatimonadales bacterium (assembly GCA_041604955.1). Classification (GTDB taxonomy): domain Bacteria; phylum Gemmatimonadota; class Gemmatimonadetes; order Gemmatimonadales; family GWC2-71-9; genus JBFHWR01. Next base: position 6,337 of record JBFIZG010000195.1, read on the forward strand.
AAACTTCATCATGAACCTCCCGCACGAAGCTGTATCTGGGCGCGAGAGTCCAGCATAATCCGGTCTATCGCGCCAATTGCCCCGCGGCCGTTCGCGCCATTACCGGGCGCCAGTCGAACTCGAACGGCCGCAGTAAATCGTTCGCTGAGTAGGGGGCGGATGTCGGGACCAATCAACTCGATCTCCACCGCGGCACTGGTTGCCTCGATGGCGCGACCATTGGCATCGACCGCCG
>JBFIZG010000196.1:0-6551 GCA_041604955.1 Gemmatimonadales bacterium
CATCGTGCGTCCGATGTCGGTCACTTCGTCGATCCACTCTCCGATCGCGTCGGGTCCCGCTGTACCCGCAAGACGTTCGGTGAGGCGTTCGGTGCCGATACGGCAGGGGAAGCACTTCCCACAAGACTCGTGCGCGAAAAATCGCATCGCGTTGTGTGCCATCTCGACCATGTTCCGACGGTCGTCGAACACCATGATGCCGCCCGCCCCGAGAAAACTGCCCTTCTGTTTGATCGATGGTTCGTCCAACGTGACGTCCAGGTCGTCAGCCGCCAGGAATCCGCCGGACAATCCCGCCATGGTGACCGCCTGAATCGTGCGCCCCTCGCCCGGGCCGCCGCCCCACTCGTGGAGCAGAGTACCGAGCGGAAACCCAAGCGGCACCTCGTAGTTCCCCGGGCGCTGAATGTCACCCGACAGGCTGATGATCTTCGTACCCGCATGGTCGTTGGTGCCGAGCCCTCGATACCAAACGGCCCCGTGCTCCAAGATGTGTGGGACGGAAGCCAGCGTTTCGACGTTGTTGACGACCGTCGGCAGGTCTTCGTATCCGTGTGTGACTGGGTACGGAGGTCTATTCCGTGGGAACGGGTGTTTGCCTTCGAGGCTATTGAGGAGCGATCCCTCCTCGCCGCAAATGTATGCGCCGGCGCCGCGTCTGACATAAATGCGAAACGAGAAGTCAGTGCCCAAGATCCGCGAACCCAGCAGTCCCGCCGACTCGGCCTCGGCAATTGCCTGTTCCAGAACGTGTTGGGTGGCCGGGTACTCGTAGCGGAGATAAATGAATCCGCGCGTGGCTCCTGTCGCGTACGCCGCGGCGATCATGCCTTCCAGTACGGCGTGAGGATCGTGATCCATGATTGCGCGATCCTTGAAACACCCGGGTTCGCCTTCGTCGGCGTTGCAGACGATTGTCTTCGGAGTCCGCGCCGCCTCCGCGACGGACTTCCACTTGAGCCCCGTGGGAAATCCGGCGCCGCCGCGGCCCGCGAGTTTGCTGTCTTGGACCAACTGCAGAACATCTTCTGGACGCATCGTGTTGATCGCGCTCGTGAGACCCTCGTATCCACCGGTCGCCCGGTATCCATCCAGCGTGGATCGGCCGGGGCTTCGAATGTGAGCGAAGACGCATTCCTCGAGATTGTCGGGATTGACCGGTGGAAGGGGACTCGCCCGACTGTCGAGCGTTTCGAGGGTGGTACCGACCAGTACCCTGTCCCCGTCGATAACCGGCACGGGTTCATCGCAACGTCCGGCGCACGGCATGGACCGCGCACCACGCTCACGCAGCTGATGTAGGATTTCTGTTCCGCCAACGAGGCAACACACCGGACCCGTACAAACACGCGGGGCGTTCTGTAGTACCGGCTCTCGCCGGAAAAAGTGATAGAACGTGACAGTGCCGAAGAGATCGGCGAGAGGGATGCGTAGCCCCTTGGACACGGCTCGGAGCGCCGTCTGCGTCAAGTACCCGTCCCGCTCATGAAAAGCGTGCAACAGTGGTAAAAGCGGTGCCTCTTCGCCTTTCCAACGGTCGACCAAGGTTTGATCGGCAGAACTGATCATCGTGGTTACCATGGCGGGAAAACTACTTCAAGGACGGTGGAGCGGTAGGGCGGAGCGAACCGTTCTCTTGCTAGTCGGCGTTGTCGAAGTCGTCGAGAACGGGGCGAAACGCAAGATCTACTGCCAGCCACAGCATCTTCGACAGCGGATAGAGCGCGAGCGGCGCGATCACCGCGACGATTGCGCCGCCGTACATCACGAGATTCCAGGGGGGCCGAGGCAATGTCAGAAGGATGACGAGACCGACCGCGCCGGCGGCGATCAGTTCGGCGGCAATCAGGTTGAACGTCATCGATCCGAGGAAGTAGTCGTCTTCTCCGCGTTCGGTGCGGAGACCACAGGCGCCGCAACGGTCTCGCATCCTCAACCACCCATCCATGAGTGGTGGCCCGCCGCAGCGGGGACATCGCAGCCGAACAGCGCGCCAGATTCCGGTGCGCAAACCGGTCGGTGCTTGTGTGGGCATGTCTTGAAAGTTAGCGTCTCGGGAGTTGGGAACGGACAAGGGGAGCGAGGCGCGTGACAGATCAGAGTCGTTCGGTCGCGGTAGCTCGGCACGGACCGGCGGAAACGCAAAACGCCACGGATGCGGTGGCCGTGGAGGATCCCCTCGAGATCCGGTTGGGGGACCTTCCGCTGGCCGTCACCATGCGAACGCCTGGCAACGACGTTGACCTGGTCACCGGTTTTCTCTTGACAGAAGGTATTCTCCTCTCCCCGCAGGAGATCAGCAAAATCGACCAGTTGGACGACTCGCGGGTGTCGGTCTCCCTCGCCGATGGAGTCACGGTGGACACGTCCAAGTTCCAACGGAACATGTTTGTTTCCAGCTCGTGTGGCGTCTGTGGGAAGGCGTCGATTGAGGCCGTGCAGTTGCTCGCGCCTCCAGCGGCCGGTGTAACCGTTCCCCGCTCTGTCATTGCCTCGTTGACGACCAAGCTCCGCCGCCACCAACCCACGTTTGACGAAACCGGTGGTCTCCATGCGGCAGCCGTGGTGGATCTGACGGGTGTCGTGTTAGCGGTACGGGAAGATGTCGGCCGTCACAACGCCGTCGACAAGGCCATTGGAGCGGCTGCGCGGAACGAGTGGCCGCTTCTGCCTTCGCTCCTCGTCGTCTCAGGACGACAGAGTTTTGAAATCGTCCAGAAGGCTGCGATGGCGAGAATTGGTGGCGTCGTTGGGGTATCCGCTCCCTCGTCTCTGGCGGTGGAGCTCGCGAAATCGCTTGGAATGCTGCTGGTGGGGTTTGCTCGTGGCGAAACGTTCAACGTTTACGCCGGTGGAGAGCACCTGACCGAGTAGCGTCGAGCGCGCGGTTGTCCGCCGTGCTGACAGCGCTCAACTTCCTGGCTTCAGTTGTTTTTGTGAGTCGATTCTCGTGAGCATCCGTTCGGCGAAATCCAGCCGCTCTTCGCTCTCGCCCAGACGCTCCAACGCATCCTCCAGTCGCTGTTCGGTTCCCAGCAACCGCTGTTCCATGTCCTCCAGCGCCGCACGAATACCCTCGGCGCTGCCGAGCTCGGTCCCAGCAGCGATCCGCGCCGCAAGGGCCTTCCCAATGGGCGCGCCGATGATGATGAGGGCAATGAACATCAGAAAGCTCAAGCTCGATCACCTCCGCTCACGGATAGGCCTGTAAATATGGCGGTGGGTACTCCGACTGCCCAATCGTCGTCTCTATGGCGTGTCGAACTGAAACGGCAGGTCGACGACCTTGGCGACGGCCCCGGCAGCGGTCACCACGCTTTCAGGCTCGATTTCTCGCCGAACCATGCAGAGCGCGACGTACGCCTCGAGCGAAGCGACCCAAGCCGAACTCGTGACCCGGCCGACGTTCCGGTCGCCGTCGACGATTTGCGTCTGCGCAAAGTCGGGCGTGTCTTCTGGAAGGAGCCCCATCATCCGTCTGTTCACGTGGCCTCGAAAGTGAATACGCGCCACCGTCTCCTGCCCGACGTAACATCCCTTGGTGTGGGACACACCGCCGATGTCGTCATAGCGAACTTCCTGCGGTAACGTCTTCCGATCGATTTCCGCTCCGAGTCGCGGCCAACCCTCGATAATGCGTGCGAGTTCGAGTGCGGCGGGTGCGCCAATCGCCGCGCCACATTCACCAAGCCACTGGAGTATTTGATCGCGTCGAACGCGCGGACACGTGATTTGAAGAGCGAACGGGCTTTGCGGACCCGGTGTCGCCACAATGCAATCGTCTTCGGACGAGATGCGGCCTGCTTCGTCCACAACGAAACCGGCAGCAGATGCGACGGTCGAAGACTCCGGGCCGACCAGCCGGATGACGTCCAGGTCGTCAGACCGGTCGGCGAACGACGCGAGCCTTGGCGGCAGCGTCCGTTTGAACGTCTCGAGAAGGTCGGCTTTTCCATCTTGGGGAACGGAGATCAGCACACGCGGGTCGGTGCGCGCAGCCCATAGGTCGGTGACGATCATGCCCTTCTGTGTCAGCAGCGCTCCGTACATGAACGCGCGATCCCCGGGAGCGACGACGTCGTTGGTTAGGAGGCCTTGGAGACAATCAACGGCTCCCGAGCCGGACACCTCGATCGTCGCGGTCTCCGAGCGGGCGACCACGGCACCTCGCAGCACGCCCTTCGCTTCGGCGTCCGTCAACGCGTCGGGCCCCAGCACGAACACGTGCTGAACGCTCTGGGTCGTCACGAGCGTTTCGTCTCGCGTGCGTAGAATCCGGCCTTCCGATACGACCAGTCGAGAATTTCCAGTGGATGAACCACAGGCACCTCTAATCCTTCGGCAGCCAGGCCGGCGCCGATCTGCATGACGCAGCCGGGGTTGCCGGTGGCCACCACGTTCGGCGCGACCTCCCGGATCGCCTGGATCTTGCGGGACAGAATCTCGCGAGACATATCCGGCTCGGTCAACGAATAACTACCGGCGCTCCCGCAACACATGTCGGCTTCGAGATGTTGCAGCTGCTCCAGTTCGGGAACCGCTTCGAGTACCTTGCGAGGCGCATCATCGACTCGTTGTGCGTGCAGCAGATGACAGGGCGGATCGTATGCGACGGTGATGTGTAGCGGTGCACCGCGCCGCGGACCACGTTCGGCCAAAACCTCGGTCACGTCTCGTACCCGGCTCGCCAAACGCCGCGCGGAAGCCTGGAGCGGATCGCCAGACAGCAAAGATCCGTATTCCTTGAGCATCGCTCCGCATCCGGCGCTGTTCACTACGATCGTAGCAGACGATGTCTCCGCAAAGGCGGCGACGTTCTTGCGTGCGAGTCGAACGGCGGCCTCGTGCTGTCCGCTGTGCGCGTGCAGTGCTCCGCAACAGGACTGCCCTGGCGCCTCCCCGGTCGCGATACCGTTCGTTCGCAGCGTGCGTTCGGTAGCGGCATGCACGTGGGAGAACAACTCGTCCATGATGCATCCGCGAAACACGATCGCCTGGGGCTCGCTGGCACTCTCGACATCGGCGAGTTCTCCCATGGTTCGTGGACCAACGGCGGGTCGACGATTACCGGGCTCGAACTTCGTTGCCGCGAGCATGCCTAGCGCAAACCCGATTCGTGACTGTCCCGCGAGGTCGCTCGCAACGGGGCGTACGGCCTTTGCGACCTGAAACACCGCTCTCCGAAGCAATCGCTCACTCATGACGCGGTTCACGACCCGCGCGGCGAGCGGTATCGGTCGGATGTTGGCGAGCTCGCTCCGCGCCTGCTCCAGGGCGGGACCATAGGCGACGCCGGACGGACAAACCGGTTCACACGCGCGGCAGCCCAGACACCGGTCGAGGTGATAGGCGAGCTTGGTATCGGTCGGGTCCAGACGATGCCCGCGCAGCGCCTGCATCAGCACGATTCGGCCGCGCGGTCCATCCGATTCGTCGCCGGTGGCCAGGTAGGTCGGACAGCTCTGGAGACAGAAACCGCAGTGCACGCACGGATCGAGACCGGCGTACGCGTTCACTCGACCCCCTCGGCGTCCAGCGGAACGACGAGCACGTCGGATGGATCGAAGCGGGACCGGAGCGACCCGACGATCCGACCCGTGCCTTCCCGGTAGGCGCCGAAGTGTCCTACCGCTTTTCGCACCGTCCAGTCGGCCCGTTCCAACGTGAGCGGCATTTCGCGCTGGGCGGCAGCATGGCGCAATAGCCGCAGGCGGTCGGGCGGCGCGTCGCCACTCCAACGCACGATGCCGGACCGGACGTTGACCGTGAGCCATCCATCGTCGAGGTGATGTGATATCGTGTCCAGGGCCTCTTCCAGCGCCGTCGGTACGGTGCCGAGTCGAACGGTGGTGGGAGTCTCTAGGGCGGAGGCAAGCGCGCGTCGCCAATAATCGCTGCTGTCCCCCACGTCGATCTTTTGGAGACGCAAGCCTCCGGCGGCAGACGTCACCGCGGTGCTGTCGGCCTCGACGGATATCTCCGAACCGATCAACCGGATAGCAATGTTCCACCGTTCGGTACCGGCAGCGGATGGCGAAGCGACCATGAGTGACGCCGGGGTCGTGCCGGTCTCGAGAACGGCGCGGGCCGCTCGCAGCAACTCGTCGCGCGACCCTTCGGCCCGGAGACTGACGTCCGCGCGCGGTACCGTCCGGAGCCGGAGATGGGCCGAGGTGACGATCCCGAATGCGCCAAAACTCCCCGCGGCGAGCTTGGCGATGTCGAATCCCGCCACGTTCTTCATGACTTTACCGCCGGCGCGCACGAGACGGCCGTCTCCCGTCACCAATGTGAGGCCCAGGATGTGGTCGCGGATGGGGCCATAACCGGTGCGGAGCGGGCCGGCCGTTCCGGTGGCGATCACCGAGCCGATCGACCGTCCGGCGCCGGGGGCGTCGATGGCCACCCACATCCCCGTGTCGGCCAGGGTGGTGCGAAGATCTTCCAGCAAGACTCCGGCCTCGACAGTCGCGACGAGATCGGTTGAATCCACGCCGACGACACGGTTCAGGTTACGGGTCGTGACGGCGAGGTCGGCAGGTGCATCCGGC
>JBFIZG010000197.1:0-6545 GCA_041604955.1 Gemmatimonadales bacterium
CGACACGGCGTGGAACACGAACGAACGCATGCCATTGAAGGGCGGCGGCAGCCGCTTCGGAAGATTCTGCCAGGCAAAGAAGATGGCGGGGACGTTCCGGCGTTTGCTCAACGACGCGAGTTGGAATGCCGCGGCACTGTATGGTTCTTCGTCGATGTGCACGAGGTCCGGGCGGAAGCGATCGAACAACACATCGAGCTTTCGGTAAACATGCAGGTGATTCTGGCCGGCAAACCGTACGGGTAACACGTCGAGCGCGTACCCCCGAGGCATGGAAAATTCTGGCCGTTCCGACCCCCACCGATCGGGCACCACCGCGGTGACGTCGACGAGACCACCGAGCGCTTCGAGCTTGTCCCGGTACGCCTCGACGACCATCGCCTTGGAAACGTAGAGCACCTTCATGGCTCGACCCGCACGCGGAGGCGCGATGTCTCGCGCGTTCGTTTCGGCGAAGGGAAGGCGCGCCGAACGGCCTCGAGTTCGATTGGATCGAACACACGCGCGCCGCGATAGATCGCGGCGACAACGACGGCGTACACCGCTCCCATTCCAAACCATCCCAGCTGTTCTTGGAACGGAACGATCAGGAGACAGGTCGCTACCGCCGCCGCACCGACGAGCAACGGTCGGGCTCGAGGACGGGCACCGAGAACGACGACGGCTGTGAGGAGAAAGGCCACGCCAACCGCGTTCTCGGAAACCAGCATGGCGAGCGCTGCGCCAGGCGAGCCCAACGCAGGAATCAGCATCCAGTTCAACGTGATGTTGACGGCGAGCCCCGCCGTGTAGACCCACGCCACGAGCCGCATACGCTCTGCGGCCGCGAGCGTGAAGCTCAGGAGAACGTTGATCGCCAACGCGGGTAACGCCGGCGCGAGCAGGGCAACAACGCCGGCTGCCTCCCCGTACGGCGTATCGAACAGGAGCTGCACCAGGGGCGATCGCAACAGCCACAGCACGCCGGCGGCGGGAATGACGATCAGCAGGGTGAGTTCCATGAGTCGTCGGCTGGTCACCGACCCGGCATCTGCACCCTTCGCATGGATCCGCGCCAACCGCGGGTAGAGCGCGCCGACACCCACCACGGCTAGCGCCTGCGCCACGTCCACGAACTTATACGCGGCGGCGTAGACGCCGACTTCACTCGGTGTGCGGAACCGGGCAAGCAACAGCACATCGATTTTGTAATACATCGTGAGCACGGTGAAGCCGAGCGCGAACGGTGCGATCGAACCGAGCAACCGGCGGACGTCATCCATGCCGGCCGTCCCGCGACGCACCGCGGCTGGCGCGCGCTTGAGCAACCAGGCAACGGCTGCAACCTGTCCCAGGACCGGCGCGAGACAAAACAGCTCTACGCTCGCCGTCGTCACCACCAGTGTCACTCCCACGACCCCCGTCACGACCCCGAGCAGCGCGTTCGCCTGCATCCAAACGTGCATGCGTTCGATTCCCTGGAAGTACGCACCCAGAGTTTCGCCGTACGAGCCAATCGCGTACGCCGTTCCCAGGAGCATTCCAGCGGTGACGACCTCCGCGGGATAGACGAGCACCCAGCGCGCGAGCACGAACAGCGTCGACAACATCAGCACGTTGGCGAGCGTCTTCACGACGTGCGCCGCGCCAATCAGTGACGGCGCCGACTGCGGGTCGCGGGCGATTCCGCGGATGAGTAGGGGCATCATACCCAAGGTGGAGAGCACGCTGAGGATGACGGCAAGCGCGGCTGCGACGCCGTACGCACCGAATCCGCTCGCGCCGAGCACTCGTGCCGCGACGACGGCCGCTCCGAAAATCAGCAGTCGGGGGAGCACGTATGCGAGCAGCAGTGACACAGCGTTGACGGCGGTGCGCCGAAGTACCGTTACCTGTCGCTCCGTGGGATCGGCGGCGGCGGGGACGTCCCGGGGTTTCAACGGTCGTCTTGTCCGCTCATCACCGCTGGCACGGAGCGGATCAGGATCGTCATGTCGCCGGCCAGCGAGTGGTTCCGCACGTAGTTCAACTCCAACCGGGCGCGTTCCGGATAGTCCGGTCGTTCGCGACCGCGAGAGGTCCATGCGCCGAACAGACCGGGCCGAACCGACAGCAGTTCGTCGGCGTGCGGCTCGTACTCGGTGAGTTCCTCAGGTACCACGGGTCGCGGCCCAACGAGCGACATCGTTCCGATCAAGACGTTGAAAAGTTGCGGAAGTTCGTCCAGATAGGTTCGGCGGAGCCACGGGCCGACGGGTGTCAGCCGTGGATCCACATCACTTCGGAGTTTGAAACCGTTCCGGATGTATTCCCGCTTCAGGTCGGGCTCTCGGTCCAACCGCTCTTCGGCGTCGATCACCATGGTCCGGAACTTCCAACACCGAAACGGTCTTCCCCCGAGTCCCAGGCGTCGGTGACCAAAGAATACCGGCCAACCAGAACTCGAGAGGACCACCAGCGCAACGAGAACAAACACGGGAAGGGTCAACACCACTAGCGTCAACGCGCCGATGACATCGACGAGGCGCTGCAGCCGCCCGCCCGCTCGTGTGTGCCTTGGTGTCACCGTCAGCGGCTCACGACCATAGTGCGTCGGCCTGGCGCTTGTGGTGACACAGCACGATGGCCCCCGCAATCCGGGTGCCGCTCTCCTCGAGCATCTGCGAAACACCAACCAGTTGATCTCGTGTCGTCCGAGCGCACTCCACGACGAGCACGAGCGACTCATCGACGGTTGTCACCTGCCCTGTCGACCGATACCCGTTGAGCGGCGGGGCAACCGTGAGGCCGCAGGCGCCGTTTCGTTCCGACTCGGCGCCTGTGGCCGCGAAGACCCCGGAGTCCAGGAGCGTGCGCACCAAATCCGACACTGCCTCCTCAGACCCCGAGACACCGGCCAGCACGACACGACGCGCCGGCCCTGTCGACCCGCCCGCCCGACGGACCAACGATGCCGCCTCCGGTTCCCGCACGTCCCAGTCGTGCTTCCCGTTTCGCGTCACCACCAACAACACCGGTGTGTGGAGGATCTCGCGAATCTCGTTGGCGGACCGCACCGTTCGGTCGGCGCGTTCCTGGACGACCATCGCCAACGTTGCGAACATGCCGGCGAGCATGAAGCCAACCACCAGCCCGAGTCGCTTCCGCGGCCATACCGGTTTGTACTGACGGGCGGGTGGATCGATCACCTGTACGTTGGCAAACGTGAGGGCTTCTCGCAGTTCTTCCTGTCGCAAGCGCTGCTCGGTCAGGACGACCACCTCGGAGAGCAGTCGTACGGCGCGCTGCCGGCGGCCCAATTCGACGCTCATCGACGGAACGCGAACGAGGACCGAATCCAACTCATTCAACTGACCCCTCAGGCTGCCCAGTTCCTGAACGAGCGCGTTTCGATAGCCGAGCACCAAAGAGCGGAGTGCGCCGTCGAGGGAGTTGATCTGTTGATCCAACACCCGCGTCTCGCGGTTCGCCTCCGTGCGCCGAGAACCCAGCTCGGTACGCTGTTGCTCCAGCAGGATGAGCTGCTCGAGCAGCGTTCCGATCGTTGCGTTCTGAAGAAACCGGGGATACGAGACCAACTTGGTCCACATCTCGCTCCGTTCCACGGCGCTATCGGCGCTTGCCAACACCCGATCGACTGCGGCGACTTCGGCTTCCGCCTCGGCAACCGCCGTACTGGTCTCGGTGTATCGGGTCACGAACGCCGCGTTCTGTTCCCCTGGGGCAATAAACCGCGTGCGCTGCTGATACGCTTGCAGGTCGGATTCCGCCTGCCGCAGATCGTCCAGCGTTTGCTGTGCGACCGCGCGGAGCGAGTCGACCGTGATCCGGCTCTCCCGTCCTTGGAGGGTGGTACGAAGTTCCAAGAACCGGCTCACCACGGACGAGACGACCTGCTCGGCCAGTCCGGGGTCGGTGTGGTTGAACGTCACCCGCACCACGTTTGCGTCCCGTCTCGTTCGCTCCACCACGATGCGCTGACCGGTGAGCCGAACCGATTCGCCAAACGGCACGGTTGTGATGCGGATGTTCTCGACCATGCCCGGCCGATGTTCGCGAAACACTGCCGTGATTCCGCCAAACACGATCGGTGCGCCGGGCTCGACCCTGCCGATCGCGGAGTCCGATGGTGACACCATTCGCACCACAACGCGACCGTCGTCGGTCCACGAGGCCTCGAAGGCGCGACGACCCGTCTCGCGATTTGCGCGGAGGTCGATGAAAAAGGAATCGCGGTGCCACCCCGCGGGCGCGTCGATCGTAATGGGCAGTGTCGCATCAGTCACCACGCCCTCGACCAACGATCGACTGTCGAACAATTCCAAGTCGTTTGAGAACGGATCGCCGCCGACCCGGAGGAACCCGAACACGTTGACGCCCTGGGATATCCCTCCCATTGGCGGAGTTTCACCGAGCCGAAGACGGGCTTCCGCTCGGTACACCGGTCGGGCGAAAAACACCATGGCGGCGACGAGCCCGAACACGAGCACGAACACCACCGCGGCCAGCGGCCACCGCAGCCGAATGACCCGTACCCAGCGATCCAATGGACTTGTCTCGACCGAACGATGCGCCACCGGCCCTCCGCCCTACGGAGTCAACGGATGATCAACGCCGTGACCGCGGCCGCCGCGATCGAGGCGAATGCTCCGATCAAGATCGGACTGTTTTGATCCAGCCACCCTCGCCTTCCAACGATGAGCTGATCGCCGGAACGGAGCGGGATCGCGAGCGCGGGCGCGTCGGGATCGAGACGCACGGCCACGGTCTCACCATTCCGTACCAACGACACCCGCTTAGGATTCGCCGCGGATGTGAACCCTCCGGCGAGCGCGAGCAGGTCGGAGACTCGATGTGTCGGATCGACCGGGAAGAGCCCTGGCCGCGCGACTTCTCCCAACACGGCGACGCGTTGAAGCGGAGTGATCCGCACGATCGGGTCGACCAGTTGCTTCACGTATGCCGCCACCAGGGTATCGCGGACGTCATGAAACGGCCGATCTGTCACCGTGATGAGACCGATGGCCGGCAACAGCACCTCACCGTTGGCATCCACCGTGAACGTCCCGCTGAGTGCGTCCTCATCCTTGATTTCGACGAGTAATTGATCGCCCGGCCAAAGCCTGATGTCGTTCGTTCCCCTCAGGACCTGTGCTGAGCCCAAAGATGGTGCCAAGGAGGCCAACAAGAAGGACAGACCGACCGCCCGACCGAGGGACAGTACCATACCGGAACTCCTCCGTGACGGTGGGTTGAGAGCCGTGCCAGGGTGCGAGGGCGTAAAGCTTAGACCCGCCGACACGGGCGCGTCAACTCCAAACGCGTTTGGTTGACGAGAGCTTCATTACATACCACGTTCAGACCGTGGCGGTTCCCACACGAGAAACAGCTGACCGTACCGTGACCACGCGTCAAACCGATCTTGGCGAGCTGCCGTTCGACGCACTCGACACAGATGCCGAGGAGATCGATCGACGTTACGCCTGGGCACGGCATCGCGGTCACCCGCAGTATCTGTGGCCGAGTGTCTCGGTCTCATCCTGGCGTGCGTCACTCCACTCCATTGCGGACGCGACGACGGATGTGCTGACGCATCCCGGCCGGCCGGCATCACTCACACCCCGCCGCGGATCGGACGCGCGTGCGTTGGGAATCGCGGCGTTCACGTCGGGCATGGGACCGTTGTTGGGTTACTGGATCGAATCAGGGCAGCTCGAGGCCGCTCCCGAAGTCGCATCCATTCTTCGGCTGCATCTTTGGCACGGGCGCGTGCGAGCCGAACGGCTCGCCCAGCGTCTCGAGCACGTGCTCCAAGAGCTCCACCACCAGGGTGTCACGGCAACGGTCCTGAAAGGCGCCCACACCGGAGCGGTCTACTTCCCGGAGCCGGCCACCAGACCCATTTCCGACATCGATCTCGCCGTCGCACCGCCTCACGTCGAGCAAACCGAGACCGTGCTGCGCGCGGCTGGTTTGGTTCGGGTCAAGCAGCAGTCGCGGCCGCGCAAGAGCACCTGGTCTCCGACCCCCAAACCACAATTGCGCTCTTTGGAACTGACCCACGCCGACAATCCGTGGGCCGTCGAGATCCACGAGTCGTTGGATCGCGATTTCTACGGGGTCCGGATGATTCGCGTGGGATCGTTGGACTCGGACTGCACGACCGAATGGCGCGCGGGTGAGATACCCACTCGGGTACTCGCCCAGCCATGGCTTCTGGCGTACCTCGCGCTCCACGCGTCCGAGGAGTTTCACCAGATCCAACTGGTTCGTATGGTGGAACTGGCGCTGGTGATCCGAGCCGACCTCGCTTCAAAGCGACTCGCATGGAGTGATGTTCTCTCGCTCCTCGATAGCACTCATGCCACGAGGTTCGCTTTTCCCGCGCTCCAACTGGCAGAGCGGCTACTACCGGGTACGCTCGACGAAACGCTGCTCACGAAACTGGCCGGAGCGGCGACACCGTCCATGCGACGGGTGATCGATGGCCTCGAACCAGGCGACGCGCAGCGCCTCGATCGTGTCACGCTGCAGGAACGCTTCATGTGGGCGAAGGGCCCAATCGA
>JBFIZG010000198.1:0-6542 GCA_041604955.1 Gemmatimonadales bacterium
CGAACCGGTACTTCCCATAATCCATGATTTTGACAACCGGCGGCCGCGCGTCGGATGCGACTTCGACGAGGTCTAACCCGAGTTCTTGGGCGGATGCGAGTGCCTCCGCAACCGGGACGACCCCCACCTGTTCTCCATCGGCACCAATCAGTCGAACCGGACTGATTCGGATATCCTCATTGACTCGGACGCGTGGCTCTCGATCAGGTTGTCGATAATTACGAACAGCCGTGTGTCACCTCCATCTCCAAGGTTACCGACAAAAAAAGCGGCCCGGGTCCTCCGGAATCCGCTCACAGGGGACACTCGTCCCCCTGTTCCTCCGATGAACCCTAGAAGCTCGCGACGCCTGGCGCGCGGCAAGAGGGTGAAGCTCGCAACGCTTACTTTGCCGTATTGTGCGGTCCAAGCTACCCGGCCGTCGCCGAGGTGTCAAGCGGCGAGAAAATAAAGGACTTACCGTCTCGCTCGACCCGACCGGCTCCCTGTTCCGGGTCGTGTTCGAACAGGAGCACCCACCCTTCCCGTTCGGCCCGCGTCAGCACCTGCCGCTTCGTTTCCAGGGTCTGAAGAGGATCGAGATCGTACCCCATGATCCACGGAAGGGGAATGTGGGCCGTCGTGGGAACGAGATCAGCTAAAAAACAGGCGGTTTCTCCGGCGCTCTCGATGAGCACCGATTGGTGGTGGGGCACGTGTCCCGGAGTCACCATCAACCCAATGCCGGGCAGGAGTTGCGTGTCACCCTCAACCAATTTCCACTGGTCGGCCCGCGCGATGGGCTCAAAATTCGGCGACAGGTAGCTCGCCTGAATCCGCTCGTTCTTTGTTCGCGCGAACTCCAATTCCCCCCGCTGAACGACGTACGTCGCCGATCCAAATGCGGGCACCGCCTCGCCCGGTGTCGCCGGATCCGGCTCGGTGTTCCCGCCCGCGTGATCGAAGTGGAGATGCGTGTTGATGACCCAACGCACGTCCCGGGCCGAGTACCCGAGTTCGGCCAGGGCGTCCTGAAGTCGGGTCGCTCCGTGCTCACCCGCGTTGTCAATGCCATAGATCTCGATGAACTTGGCCGACTCCTTGTTGCCGGCCCCCGTGTCGACCAGTACGAGTCCGTCGTCGTGCTCGATGAGAAGACAGCGCAGGGCCAAGGGAATGCGGTTTCGTTCGTCCGCCGGGATCCGTCGCTCCCACAGGGGCTTTGGAACCACGCCGAACATGGCGCCGCCGTCCAGCCGTTGGCTGCCAGCGTCCAGCAGATGGCACGTGAGTCCACCCACCTTGATGGTCGTGTGCAAGCTCATATGTCGTCCAGTGATTGAGGCAACGCCGTGCGTTTGCGCTTGCGTTTTCGGCGTCGATTGATTCGTTGCAAATCGTCGAGCGTGACGACGCCCTGCTCCTCCGCCAGTTCCACGAGAGCGCGAAGCACTTTTGCCGTGGCCAGCGCATCACCACCGGCTCGGTGGCGGTCCTGGATTTCGACTCCGAAGTACTCTGCGACATTGTCGAGGTTTCGGTAGCGTAGCCCCGGGATCAGACGTTTCGAAAGCTGCACCGTGCAGAGACGCGGACCGTCGAGCACCCACTCGCGCGCGCGACGAAGCTCGCGCGCGACAAAGACCCAATCGAACCGCGCGTTGTGGGCGACGAACACGCGTCCCGCCAGGGCCGCCATCACGCTGTCGGCGATCTCGTCGAAGGTCGGCTCATCCCGCACCATACTGTTCGTGATCTGGGTAACGCGCGAGACGATTCGCGCAATGGGCCGTTCCGGGTTGACGAGCGAGTGGAACACCGGCTGCACACCACTGGCGTTGACCAGGACGATGGCAATCTCGATGATGCGGTCGCCCCGGGCCGGCCTGGTACCGGTCGTCTCCACGTCAACGACCGCGAACGAGCACTGCGAGACCTTGGGCGACCCCTGTGGCGCTGCCACCAGCGTCCAGCGCCCGTCGTAGAGTTTCTGAACGCGCGCGTCCCCACCGAGCAATGCGACCGCAATACGGTCGGCAACCAAGTTCGGCGCCCGCGGTAAACCGAGGACTTCGTTGGCGAGCGTTGTGCTACTCTGCGGGCCATCTTGCAGAAACTCCAACGCGCGCTCGACCAGCGTACCCCCTTGATGCGCGGCAATCCCGACGTGTTTCAGGCGTCGGCCCTCCGAATCGGTAACGTCATACAGCGCGGACCTCCCCCACCGCGAACGAGCTCGGCTCCTGCGACGGTGAGCACGGCCCGGTCGGCATCGGCGATGGAAGCCTCCCCCGTCAGAAAATCCACCCCCGCCACGACCTTGAATCCGGCCTTTTGGAGCTCCGACAATGTTGCATCGTTTCGCTCGTAGGCCAACACCACGCCCGGCCGGACCGCAAACATGTTACAGCCCGACGCCCACTGCTCACGCTCCTGCACCGCGCGATCCGCTCCTCCGCAGCGGATGGGTTCCATCGGATACCCAACCGTGTCCAACGCGCTGAAAAAATCGGCGGCCTCGGTCACCGAGTCACTCCCCTTCCGACGATGCAGCACGGCGAGCCGCTCGGGACCCACGAAGTGTGGTGGGAAGATCGTGGCGAGCTCGCGATCGACTTGGGTGAAAATCATGTCCAAATGGATCGCCGTGCGCTCGTCGGGCAGGACGATGACGAGCACGTCCGTCACGGGGGTCTGGGCGAACACCTGGTCGCACAGTTGGTCCAGTGCGGCAGGCGACGACCTAGAACTGAATCCGAGGAGGAGGAGGTCGGGACGGAGCGGATGGACGTCGCCACCCTCCAGACTAAACGACGGCCGCTGTTCCCTCGACCCATCATACAAGAGGCCTGAGTTTCTGAACTCCGGGTGATAGCGAAACAGCAGTTTGACCAACACCTCCTCACTCCACCTGGCTCGATGCCGCATCGATCCAACGAATCCAAAGTCGCCGATCGCCCCGCCGATATCCCGTGTGAAGAACAAGTTGGGAACCGGCGGCAGCGAATACCCTCGCTGGTTGAGCGCCCGTCCGATGGGACCGGCGGTCTCCGCCGCCCCCTCGATCAAGAGATTGGCGACTTCTGCCGCCGACGACTCCGCGAGTCTCGTCGCCAGCGCGTCTGACGGGACCACCGAGCTGGTGCGTTGGATGAGAAAATCGCGGCATCCGGGACTGTCCAGCGCAGCCTCCAGGAGATCGCGCACTTCAAATACCTCTGCAAAGCGCTCCAACACCGCGACGATCCTCCGGTGTTCACGCCTCGCAAACTCGACGTCAATCAGATCGTCGTAGAGATAATCCTTCCGCGTGCGAGGGGTCACCGCGAGAAGCTCGTTCCCGGGAGTGTGTACTAACACCGCCTGGAGCTGCCCGATCTCCGACGTGATATGTATTGGGGACATGCCCGGGAATCTAGCGATTTCTCAGCGCGTAGCTCAACGCTTCGAGTTCCATCGCCATGTTCACGTTCTTCACCACGACGCCGTCCGGCACGCTGAGCTGAACGGGGGCGAAATTGAGGATGGCGGGAACCCCAGCCTCGATCAGCCGATTTGCGGCGGACTGCGCCGCATCACCTGGCGTGACGATGATCGCGATGTCGGCCGCTTCGGCGCGACAATCTTCTTTCAGACGACGGAAATCGCGAATCGTCAAGCCACCGGCGACTCCCCCGATCTTCGCGGGATCGGTGTCGTACACGGCGACAATGTGGAACCCCCGGTGTCCGAAGCCCGCGTACTGTGAAAACGCGCTTCCGATCTTTCCCGCCCCAATGACGATGACGCGGTAGGGTCGCTCGAGCCCCAAAATGTCCCGGAGTCGAGCCACCAGCTCCGACACGGAATACCCAAGACCGCGCTTGCCAAAGGACCCAAAGAACGAGAGATCCTTCCGAACCTGCGCGGACGTCGTATTCCCTCGAGCCGAGAGCTCTTCCGAACTGACCGTGTCGATGCCGCGCTCTTTGAACTCCTCGAGGAAACGCAAATACAGCGACAGGCGCCGAATCGTAGACTCCGCGATTTTCCGCATGGTCGATTGTGAAATTTTTCACAACTTACGCCGGATCGGCTTGGCGAGTCAACGACCCTCTCTCCCGAAACAACCGAACGAACTCCAGCGGCGTCAGCACTTCCGGTCGAGACGCCGGATCCAGCCCGGTCCCCACGAGGAGACGCGCGACATCCGACTTCTCAGCGCTCAGGACGGTTCGCAGACTGCGTCGCAGCTGCTTACGACGCTGACCGAACAACGCGGTGACAAACCGGCGGAACTCGGGTCGTTCGGCTTGTGAAAGCATCGGCTTCGCGAGCGGCGTGAGCCGGATGACGGCCGACTCGACCTTGGGCGGCGGCGAAAACGAACCCGCTCTCACGGAGAACAAACGCTCGACGGCGGCCACCACCTGAATTCCAACGCTCAAGGCTCCGTACCGCTTGGAACCTGGATCGGCCGCGATCCGCTCCGCCACATCTTTTTGCACCAGGAAGACGATTGATGATGGCAGCGGCGGGAGGAGTGCCTTTTCGAGGAGCGGGGTGGTAATCGCATACGGGATGTTCCCTGCGATCTTGACCGGCCCGGGCTTCGGGGGGGGCCCTGTTAAATCGGCGTTGGTGACGAGCGCCCACCAATCGCATCGAAGGGCGTCGTCCGCCACGACGCGCACATTGTTCGGCAGAGGCTCCGAATCCGGCCCTTGTGCTCGTAGCCGATCGACCAAGACGCGATCTTTTTCGATCGCGATCACACGGCCCACACGGGGCGCGAGCCTGCGGGTGAGCGTTCCGATTCCGGCCCCGATTTCCAACACCGCATCCCGTCGATCCGGCAAAATAGCGTCGACGATCCGATCGAGGATCGCAGGGTCAGTGAGGAAGTGTTGGCCGAGACGGCGACCCACGGGCGTTCGCGGCGAGAGGGCACCCGCTCAGAAGGCCGCGAGTGCTCCCTCCGGAAGATCGTCGATGGCGAAAACGGCGTTGAGCTTGGTGAGGTCGAACATCGCTCGGAGATCCTCGTTCAGACCCGCCAGTCGGAGATCCCCGCCTGCCTCTCGGATTTCGTTGGCCAGCGCGAGCAGGGCCGCGAGCCCCGACGAATCGATGAACCCGGTTGCAGTGAAGTCGATCAAGAACTTTCGACTCCCGGTCTCGAGAGCTTGCGCCACATGCTGCTCCAGCTCCTTCCGGTTGCCCACGAGCAGCTGGCCCTCGACCGAAATGATCACAACCTGTTTGGCCTCGTCCTTTTGAACGTCCAAGGTCATCGACCCTCCTCGGGTGATGTCACGGGGTTCGCGGACCCTTGCAAAAGTGCGACCGACCCAACATCTACGATCTCATCGGTGGTCGCACCCCGTGAGAGATCCGCCATCGGGCGCCTGAGCCCCTGGAGAATCGGCCCGATGGCGTTCGCGCGCCCGAGCCGCTGCACCAGTTTGTATGCTATGTTCCCGCTGTCAAGGTCGGGAAAGACCAGCACGTTCGCGCGGCCCTCGGTTTTCGAGCCCGGCGCCTTGCGGCGTGCCACCTCTGGAACGAGCGCGGCATCTCCCTGGAGTTCCCCGTCGGATGCGATGTTGGGAAATGCCTTCGCGAACTGACGCGCCGCTTCACGAACCTTGTCGACCCGCTCCCCCGACGCGCTTCCCTTGGTGCTGTAGGACAGAAACGCCACCACCGGCTCATCGCCAACGATATGGCGGCGATCCTCAGCCGCCGCGGCCGCGATATCTGTCAGCGTCGCCACCGTCGGCTCGGGGACCACGGCACAATCGGTGAACGTGAGCACTTCCGGAAATGCGCCGCGGTTGGCGGCCTCGGAAAAGTCCATGTAAAACGCGCTACTCACCAGACGGATGCCCGTTGCAGGCCCGATCGCCCAGAGGGCGGCCCGGATGACGTCACCCGTCGGACATGTCGCGCCCGCCACACCTGCATCCGCTTCGCCGAGGGCCACCAGCCCGGCGGCGAACAGCACGGGATCTCGCGCGGCGGCGCGCGCTTCCTCACGGGTCCGGACCTTATCGGGGCGCCGTGACCACAGCAGATCGGCCACGTCGTTGATGCGGGGATGGTCCGTGACTGTTTTATCGAGAACCAAAACGCGAGTGCCATCGCGCTCGAGCAAGCGAGCCGCGGCGACTACCCGCTCATCCCAGCCCTCCGACAGGACGATCGTTCCAGCGAGCTGGGCCGCGCGGGTCCGGAGCGCGGTTCGGAAGCTCACGTTCCGAATTTCGCATCGAGTGCCCGTTCAACCGTCGGATGGACGAACGCACTCACATCGCCGCCATACTGTGCCACCTCCCGAACCAGACTTGAACTCAAGAACGCGAGCTGCACCGCCGGCATGAGAAACACGGTTTCGAGTTGGCGATGCAGTTCCCGATTCATGAGGGCCATCTGAAACTCGTATTCGAAGTCGCTCACGGCCCGCAGTCCGCGCACGACGAGCGTGGCTTTGGCCTTACGCGCAAAGTCGACAAGCAGACCTTCGAACGCGCGCACCTCGACATTCGGAATCTCCCCGAGTACCTCCTGCAGAAGGCCGAGCC
>JBFIZG010000199.1:0-6534 GCA_041604955.1 Gemmatimonadales bacterium
ATCCTCTTCACGGCCCTGCTCCTGCTGGCGATGTTTCAAACCGGAACAATGTCCGGCGACCATAACCTAGCACCCGGGATGGGCAAGCGCCATATCGGCCACGTTATTCGGGGGTTTCCGGAGCAGTCTGCCGGTCGATGCCGGGCGGTCCCGGGGACGCCTCCCGGCGAGTCATCATGAGTGCAGGTGAATCAGGTGAGTTGGCGCGAAGGGGAAGCGGCGGTCGCTATCACGAAGCTCCCAGGTCGGCCGAGAGCCTCAGAGGGCCTGGAAGAAAAGCTGAATCTCTTCTTCGGTGTTGTAGACGTTGGGTGAGATTCGGACCGTGTTCAGCGTCTCGCTACTGAATGCGCGAAACACGAACCCGTGTCGGTCGGCGAGGGTCCGGAGCACGTCCCCGCTCGGTTTTCCCTTGATCTCAATCGCGAAGAGCGAGCCCGCAAGAGCCCAGGATTCCGGCGAGCGCCACACGGTCTTCTGGTTTTCGCGAGCCGCTGTCAGAAACGTCCGCCAGATTTCCTGGTAGCGCCGCTCCTTCGCGGCGGCGCCCAACGTCTCTTGAAACCGCATTGCATCGCCGAGCGCGAGGAGCGCGGGCAGATTTCGGGTGCCGTAGTCCTCGAACACACGCGACGTGCCCTCCCAGCGACGCTGGCCCCACGTGACCCACATCGGACGGAGCGACGCCTGGATGTCCGCCCGCACGTACATCAAGCCGAGCCCTTTCGGTGCCTGAAGCCATTTGTGCGGGCTGGCACAGTAGACGTCGACACCCAGGTCGTGCAGGTTCACGTCGAGCATGCCGACGGATTGCGCCCCGTCTACGGCGACGATCTCGACGCCCTTGCTCTTTGCCAAAGCCGCCAGTCGTCGGACGGGATACCTGAGCCCGAGCGTATAGTCCACGTGCGGAAAGACGAGCACTCGTGTCCGGCTCGTGATATGCCGATCGTAGAGGTCGAGTATGTCTTGCTCGCTCATGGTCGGCAGGTCGAGCACCGGGAACACGAACCGCTTCACCACGAACCCTTTGGTTCGCCGAGTGTGGAACCAGCACTCGCTGGCGCCATCGTGATTGAGGGAGCTGAATACGACCTCGTCACCAGGGCCGAGGGACAAGCCATTGGCGAGCGTATTGAATCCTTCCGTCGTGTTGTGTGTCACCACCATTTCGGTGGGCAAACACCTGAGCAACCGGGCAGCCTGTTCGCGCACGCTCTCCCGCGGCTCTTCCCAAGCACCACCCCACATGTGGAGCCAGGGGTTGGTTTCGCAAATCTCGAGATAGCGGACGTGGGCTTCGTGCACGATTCGGGGGATCGTCCCGATCGACGCGTGGTTGAAGTAGATGACATCGCGGTTCAGCAAGTATCGTTCGCGGAGTGCGGCAAACTCTGCCGTCGTTCGTGGTGCGTCGGTCGCCAGGAGGTCGAGGGCATCGGCAAACGACCGTTGAGCGGCGAGGAGGGTTCCTAGGCCGGTCACGCCGGCAGCAGAAGCGACCTGTTTGAGGAAGATGCGGCGTCTGGTCATGCTGATCCGTCCGGATGGAGCCGGAAAATCACGCGAGCGCTGTCACAATCTACAGGCGATAGGACCTGCGTGACAGGCGCTCGCGCCGGGCGACGCCGCGGGAGCGGCGCGCTACTACGAGCTTCCCGCCAGCTCCAGTGGCTCGCCGAGCAACCTCGCGGAGAGTGAGTGGAGAATGATCTCCTGCGCCCGACTCGCGATGTCATCCAACGAGGGTGTATGGACGAACATCTCCCGAGCACGCTCTTTGCACTCCTCCAGCGACGGCACCTGCGGCAGCACGACGTCCGCGAGCAACGCCTCGGCGTAGGTCCGGGCTTCTTTCGCGCGGACGCGCAGATCTTCCAGGCTCGGGGTGTGAGACCAGGCCTCGCGGAGTTGCTCGCTGATGCGTTCGATGGGAAAACTCCAGGCGAGGTCGTGCGCCACCTTCTCGACCACCACGCGCCGCAACCGCTGCTCTCCGGATATGACGGCCTCGGGCGGCGTCTGCAGGTCCCACACGATGCCGAAGACCGAGAGGAGCTTGAGGAGGTAGTACGTGATGTCGATCTCCCACCAGTAAAAGCCCTGGCGCGTGGACGACTGGTAGTGATGATGGTTGTTGTGCCAGCCCTCTCCCAGCGTGATGAGGGCGAGCCACCAGTTGTTCCGTGAGTCATCGCCTGTGACGTACCGCTGGCGACCCACAACGTGAGCCAGCGAGTTCACGAAGAACGACCCGTGCCACAGCAAGACCGTACTGGCAAAGAACCCGACAAACAAACCGGTCCACCCCGCCAGGAGGAAGGCCCCGGTACCCAAGAGGACGGCCGGCAGGTACTTGTGCCGATCCAACCACATCAGCTCCGGGTATTGCGTGAGATCAGGCACGCGGCTGTAATCCGCCTTCGAGGCTTTGGGCGCGAAGATCCAGCCGACGTGAGAGAAGAAGAACCCCCGGTGGACCGGTGAATGCGGATCCTGTGGCGTGTCGGAGTACTTGTGGTGGGCTCGATGCTTGGCCGCCCACCACACGACGCCACGCTGCGCGGACGTCTGGGCCAGAGCCGCAAGGACAAACTGCCCGACCCGGCTCGTCTTGAACGACCGGTGCGAGAAATACCTGTGGTACCCGGCGGTGACGACAAACATGCGCCCGAAATAGAGCGCGACACACAACAAGAGTGTTCCAGTGGTTACACCGGTCCAGAGAATGCCGAAACATGCCAGATGAGCCAGCACAAACGGAATCGTGTCTGGATAAATGATGTCATCGTGATGTTCCACGTCGGACGTTTCGAATTCAGTTTGCACAGCACACCTTTCGACTAGACTGGCCAACCAGCTGAAACCTGGCGTTCCTTTGATATGGTTGTACCCCGAAAACGGATGTGAGGTCGATCACGGTCCGTCTGCGACCGCGTCGCCCCTACGAATCGATTGGATGACCACGGGCTCCGTGGGGACGTCCCGCATCCCTCCGACCGTCGTCCGCGGAACCCTCGCGATGGAGTCGACGACTTCCATCCCCTCGACGACGCGGCCAAAGACGGCATAGCCAAAATTTTGATCACGATGATTCAGGTTCTCGTTGTCGACCAAATTGATGAAGAACTGTGCCGTCGCGCTATTCGGAGCCGGCAGCCGGGCCATCGCCAAGGTACCCCGGTCGTTCTGAAGCCCGTTGTCGGCCTCGTTCACGATGGGGGCCCGAGTGGGCTTTCGCTCCATGCTCGCCGTGAAGCCCCCGCCTTGGATCATGAACCCCGGAATCACACGATGAAAGATCGTTCCATCGAAAAACTCCGAGTCGACGTATCCGAGAAAATTGTCAACCGTCACCGGCGCCTCGTCCGGAAAGAGTTCTACGGTGACGTCACCCAGCGATGTCGCGATCACGACCATCGGGAGATCCCCTTCCTTTTCAGCGGTAGCTGTGTCGGCGGGGGCGGCCTCCTGCTCCGTCTCGCCCGCGCAGCCACCGAGCAGCGCGGCCAGCAGCGCAATTGACAGCACGTGACGGCTTCGCATCAAATCTTTCCTCCGACGCAGATCGAGTGGGCAGTGAATCTCCCCATCCGTCGCTGGTACGTCAAGGTGCAGCGCCCCTACGCCTATCGGAGCACGAAGAGATCGTGTGTCCCAAACGACACCGTGGAATCGACCTGACTCCCGAGCGCGTCGAGGATGTTGTCACGTGCGTCGCGCGGCCAGACTAGATAGCGAATTTGCTGGCCGCTCACGACCGAGCGGAGGTCCGCTGGTACCGAACCTGATGCCATCGCTCGGTACTGGGCCGTCTTCTCCGTGTAATTCGGTGTCAGGAACCAGTGGCCTACCCACACCCGGTGACCCGTATACGCCGGGAGGATATTGCCCAACGCCGGCGGCACCAACGCATTCCCGGGCGGCCGGGTCGCGAGCGACGTCACGATCTCCCTGTACGCGGCCGGTACGAGATTCCGCTGCCTGACGTCAGAAACCGCTTCAACCGTCGACAGTCCAAACCCAACAAAGAGCGCCGCCAACAACCCAAGCGCTTTCAGGCGTGCGGCGCGATGCGAATCACGGATCGATGTAAAGATCTTCAGCACTTCAGGCGCGGCGCAGATGCAGAGCGGCAGGTGAAGGTATAGAATGAAATGGTACCCATTGAGAAGCGGGGACGTGTGCAGCAGGACGACGGCCACAATCCAGCTCGCAATCGCAAACCGATGCGGATCTCGCGATGCGAACAGAAGCCGCGCCCCCCGAACCGCGACGATACCCACCGCACCGAGCGTCAATGGATACCAAAACACCGGGAGCTGGAGGGACCCAAAGACGTTGCCAGACGCCGCGCGGTACACCGCGTCTTGCGATTGCCACCACGCAATCGGTCCGATTACCGCCAGCGCACCGGTCAACGCACCCGCTGCGCGCGCGTATTTGCGCCAGTTCACGGGTTGATCGAACAGCAATTCAACGATCGGACTCGTCAACACGATCGCCAGTACGACGATCGCCGAGTACGGGTGAACCCAATAGAGGACAAAGAACCCCACGGCCACTTGGGTGAGTTCTGCCCAGCCCTGCGGGCCGCTTGGGTGTAGTATTGGCCGCAACACGACCAAGAAGATTGTCAGAGCGGCGATCCAGAGTGGGTTGTAGAGCACCTGGAACGTGTTCCATCCAAACAGCGGCCACGTGCTTTGGAGGATCAACGCCGGATTGAAGGCCGCCGGCACGTCGGCGATGAAGAGCCGCACCAGCCCTTCGATGCCACCGGACAGCCCGATCACGGCACAGGTCGCCAGGCGGTCCCGAGAGCCGGGAACGAGCGGGCGCAGAAACCACCACAACACCCCAAAGAACGCGAAGGTGAGCGGCACCCGTGACATTTCGAGCACCGTGGTCGGCGACGCGCCGCTGACACCGGAGATGGCACCGAGTATCCAATGGAACAGGAGTATGAAGCGCGGCTCGTGCGGCTCCGTCGTAAACACGTCGTGCCAGAGAAACGTCCCGTCCGAAGCGGCTTGGCGGATGAACGCCAGGTACGAGAGAAAGTCGCGCGGGTTGTACCCAATATTGAGAACGGCCGTACCATCGGGTGGCTCGACCACGAGCGACCAGAGGTATGGGATCATGCGCAGGAGGGCAATGGCGGCCGGCAGCACCCAAAAGGACGCCGGCGGAAGATCGAGACGCGTCGTCTGGTTCGGCACCTCGTTTAGAGCGGGCCGCCTGTGTCACGGTCTGGCAGGATCGTCGCAAGGTCGTCGCTGACGTCCAACGAGTACCGCGCTGCCACGTGCGCGACGTGAATGCCCATTACGCCACGAAGTTCACCGAGCGCCGTGGCGAACGCCCAAATCCCATGGTCGCCCGGAAGCACTGGGTACTCGAGTTTTCTTCCGCGATCTGCCTGTACCGCCGAAAGGAACTTGAGGCACGCGGCACGCATGCCGCGCAGTGTCGCGTGCAGGGCCGAGTCGGGGGCCACTTGGCGCGAGAACCCGGTCAACGTGTCACTGATCACGAACACTGACGACACGCAATGGTGGGGTGTTTCCAGCGCAGCAGGGAGATACATGACCCGACGAGCTGCCAGGAATTCCATCATCTCTTCGGCTAGGGCGCGCTCGGCGGCAGGCACACTTGGCACCTCCTTCCACGGCGTTGTCAGCCCGGTGAGTCGGCGAATCACGTCCTCTGGAATCATCTACCAGGAGAACGGACGGTCAGACGCCGTCGGGTGCGACCAGGACGTCGTAGTGGATGACGTGTGGCTCCGGCTGGATCAAGAACGATTTGTCCTCGGGATAATACCGCGCGCGCCCGACGTCGGGCCCCGCAAACGCGCGGATCGATTCCATGGACTCCCACAGCGACACGAGGAGAAAGTGGGCATCTTCACCAGTTACCCGACGGAACACATACACGCCTCGGTTGCCCGGGGTCGACTGGTAGTCTGCTACGCCGGTGCGGAGCAGCAGCTGGTGATACGCATCTGCCTTCCCGACTGACACTACACCGTGCCAGGCTCGGGCAATCACCGTCTCACCAACGCGGTCTCCGGTGGAATTGGTGCAGCGAGCCCACGGTTCAATGTGCTGGGGTTGAGACGCCGCGTTTGGCGAAATACTGCTGATGGTACTCTTCCGCCCGATAGAACGTGGACGCCGCAACGATTTCCGTGACGATTGGCGCGCCCAGACGCCCGCTCTGTTCGAGTACTTGCTTGGAAGCGCGGCCTTTGGCTTCCTGGTCGGCGTCGTGGAAGAAGATCGCCGACCGATATTGGGAGCCCACATCCGGTCCCTGTCGGTTGGGCGTCGTGGGGTCATGAGACTTCCAGAATACGTCGAGCAACGCCTCATACGACACCACATCCGGATCGAACTCGACTTCCACCGCCTCGGCATGGCCGGTCTGACCGGAACACACATCCTCGTACGTCGGGTTCTCGAAGGTGCCGCCCGTATAGCCAGCCGTCGCAGAGGCGACGCCTGCCACCTGACGAAACGCACTTTCCAC